>JAFGTG010000614.1 GCA_016934255.1 Sedimentisphaerales bacterium | reverse complement strand
CTTGTACTTTGTAGTGTTCGGGTCGTGACGAAATGCATCTTCACCGTAGCCGGTCTTCGAAAAGTATTCACGTTTGCCAAAAACAAAGAACTGGCGCTCGCAGCCCTTCAACGTTCCGAAATCCCGAACGTTGCTAACTAAAACTTCACGATATTTATAACGTGAGGGGTTCTTTCTTCGGAAGCGGTTTCAGACCGAAATTTTCACGAATATATCTGACGGCGTTATTGAAGATCGTCATTCCGTCACAATCCACGCTCTCCTCGCGTGACCATCGCGGATGGTGAGTCGGGCGGACGAACCGCTCGGGATGAGGCATCAGGCCCAACACCCTGCCGGTCGCATCGGTCAGTCCGGCGATCGACTGGATCGATCCGTTCGGATTGACCGGATAGTCGCCTTCATTGCCATTCTGATCGACATATTTGAATGCAATATGATCTTCAGACGTCAACCTCTCCAACGTCGAAGCATCCTTCGTGACGATTTTTCCTTCCGCGTGGGCGATGGGCAGATAAATTTGCCGTCCGGATTCGATAAAAACGCACCGATCCGTTTGGGGTGCCAGATAGACCCACCGGTCCTCGAATTTTCCGCTATCGTTCCAGGTTATGGTCACATCCGCCTGGCGTTCAGCAGAATCCTCACCCGGTAAAATTCCGGTTTTTACCAGAACCTGAAAACCGTTACAGATTCCGAGCACTAATTTTCCCTGATCGATGAACGTTCGGATCGGCTCGAAAAGGTGATGAACGATCTGGTTGGCGAGAATTTTACCCGCGGCGACATCGTCGCCGTAACTAAAGCCGCCGGGGAAGACGATAATCTGAAATGCATCCAGTAGGTTTTTATCCTCGATCAGTCGATTAATGTGAACACGTTGCGCCTCGGCTCCGGCCAACTCCAATGCGTATTCGGTCTCCATGTCACAATTGATACCGGCCGCCCGCAAAACAATTGCTTTAACTTTTGACATCTTTTACCTCTATCTTACCAATCAAACGGTTGTTGCCACGCCTTCTTTAATGAATCGATGTCGGCTTCGATAACGGTATTACCCTTATCCGCCCTGATGACGAGCATTTTATCTTCAGTTACCTTGCCGACCTGGCCAAATGGTAAATTGAGCATTAACCTGGCGAATGCATTATAGCTTTTCGGTTCAACCTCCACGATATACCGGCTGTTCGATTCACTGAAGAGTTGTGCATCCAGCCGGCTACACTCTTTGCTCTTCGGCAAACCGCGCAAATCCGCTTCGATTCCGAGTCCGCCCGCAAAGGCCATCTCCGCCAACGCAACGGCCAATCCGCCTTCAGAGCAATCATGGCAACTGACGATTAAGCCTTCGGCAATAGCCGCCGAGATCGCCTGTGCGATTTTCGGGGCCGTGCGGAGGTCCAATCTCGGGACATTGGCCCCAATGTAACCGTTCATCTTGTAATAATGGGATCCGCCTAATTCGTTCTTCGTCTCGCCTACGATAAAGAGCAGGTTAGAAACCCTTTTGGCGTCCATGGTGACGCATTTGTTGATATCGTCAACAAGGGACATCGCACTGATTAAAAGCGTCGATGGAATGGATATCTGGGTCCCATCCTCACAGGCGAATTCATTGTTCAGTGAATCCTTACCGGAGATAAAGGGCGTCTCGTAAGCCATTGCTCCGTCATAACAAGCCTGGGCCGCCCGAACAAGCGTTCCGAAGGTCTCCGGCTTCGTGCAGTCGCCCCAGCAGAAATTATCCAGCAACGCAATTCGGTCCGCACGACCGCCCACGCAGATAAGGTTCCTGATCGCTTCGTCGATACCCGCTAAAGCCATCCAATACGGATCGATATCGCCGTACAAGGGATTCATACCGCAACTGATCGCCAGACCTCTGTCCGAAGTGAACTTCGGCTGGATCACCGCCGCGTCGGAAGGCCCGTCGTTACTGACGCCAGTCAGGGGCTTGACGACCGAACCGCCCTGGACCTCGTGATCGTATTGGCGTATGACCCATTCCTTGCTGGCAACGTTGTACGACGAGAGAATTTTCATTAAGTCGTCATTGTAATTTTCTTTTTCTGGAATGCTCGGTTCGGATAGCTTGGGCGTTTGCCATACCGCCTGGCGCGAGTACTTGGGCACGCCGTCGTGCAGGAAATCCATGTCCAGTTCGGCGACCTGTTGGCCGTTATAGCGTAGCTTGAGTTTCTTATCGTTCGTAAATTTTCCAATCACGGTGGACTCGACGTTTTCATCGGCGAAGATTTTCGTGATGGCGTCCAAGTTCTCCGGCTTAACGGCAATGACCATCCGCTCCTGGGCTTCGCTGATCCATATTTCAGTATAGTTCAGGCCAGCGTACTTCAACGGAGCTTTATCCAGATCGACCTCCGCTCCGAGTTCTTCCCCCATTTCCCCGACGGCGCTACTTAATCCTCCCGCTCCACAATCCGTGATCGCTTCATACAATCCCGCCTCGTTCGCCCGGAGCAGGACATCCAGCATCTTTTTCTCCGTGATCGGATTGCCGATTTGCACGGCATGGGAGAAAACCGTCTCGTGCTCGTGAGTCATCTGGCCGCTCGAAAACGTCGCGCCGTGAATGCCGTCCCGGCCGATACGCCCCCCGACCATGACGATGAGATTGCCGCTTTGCGGATGTTTGAAGCATTTGTTTCGATCCATTAATCCAATGTTGCCGCAGTACACCAGAGGATTGGCGAGGTATCTATCGTCGAAATAAATGGCACCGTTGACTGTCGGGATACCCATTCTATTGCCGTAGTCGCGGACCCCCGAAACGACGCCTTTCATAATCCTTCTCGGATGCAGAACGCCTTTGGGGATTTCATTGAGCTTCTTATCCGGCTCGCCAAAACAAAAGATGTCCGTATTGGCAATGGGTTTCGCACCAAGGCCGGTGCCCATCGGATCGCGAATGACCCCGCCGATGCCGGTCGCGGCACCGCCGTAAGGATCGAGCGCGGATGGATGGTTATGTGTCTCCACTTTGAAGCACACGGCGGACTCTTCATCGAATTCCACGACCCCGGCATTGTCGGCGAAAACCGATATGCACCATTCCTTATTAAGTTGTTTAGTGGCTTTGAAAACCGATTCTTTCAGTAAATCATTAAAATGCACCTGCTCTCCATCGATCGACATATCGACGGAGCTTTTCAGCGTCTTATGTACGCAGTGTTCACTCCATGTCTGAGCAATGGATTCCAACTCAACATCGGTTGGCTCTCTGCCCAGATCTCGATAGTGCTTCTGGATCGTTTGCATCTCAACCAGATTCAGGAACAAGTCTTTTTCCTTTGCCAGCGCCATCAAGCCGTCATCGTCGAGATCGCATATGAGCCAGTGAACGACCTGCAACTCATAGGGCTTGAGATGCGGGCTGGGCGGCTCCGCTTCGTTGCCGATTAAGCAATCTTCGATGCAATCGTTCGACAAAAGCTTCTTGGCAATCGTGTTGGTTTCGTTTTGAGAAAGCTGCCCCAGCATGACATACTTTCGGGCCGTCCGTACATTGTCGGCGTTTGCTCCCATATCGGTGACGGCCGCCATGACGGACTCCGCCACGGGATCGGTGACGCCGCTCTTGAGATGCACCTCAATGAGCGTCGCCCTTGCCAAACCAGCCGGTGGTCCGCTTCTTCCGATGTAATACTCTTCGCACACCGGATCGGTTAGGAGTTCCCTGGCCACCCGGTCGGCGAAATTTTTGTCGAAGTCCGCCTCGATCAGAAAAACCTTGGCCGACTGAACCGCCTGTACGGATCTGATCCCTAATTCCGCAACGTCCTCCAACACGCTTTGTCCGTGCACGTCAGAAAAATCCGGCTTATTATAAACCTCAAAACGCCATTGTTTCACGATTGGATTTCCTTACTCTGTTATTGTCTCTATCAGTCCATTGAACTCATTATGAAATCGTACTTTGGCAGCGACGAAGATCCTTCCGGCGTTCTACCCATTCGATGAATGTGTCATAACATGCAATCCTTGCCCAGGTAATCGACGACAAAAAGGCTCACGAAATCGTTCCCCCGAAAAACCCCGGACTCATTACACCGACACACCATAACTACTTCACATATAAGACTTTATAATATATTGCCTCAAAAATGAATTGTCTAAAAAGTACTGTACCGACTCCCTTATGTCAATTTTTTTCTTTAATTTCAGGGTCTAAAATGCTATTATCCAGCCTTTAAGAGTCATCTTATCCATTAAAGGAACCGATTCTAATTATATCGTTATGCCAAAAGAAGACGTGACAAACATTAAGAAGACAGACAGAACGAATACCGGCAACGGGGATTATCTTGACTTCGAAGAGAAAGTCACGGACCTGGATCGCCAGATAAATGAGCTACGTAAACTCAGTTCGACAAAAGGCATCGACTACTCCGCTGAAATTCGTCAAATCCAGCGCCAACAAGTGGCCGAACTCAAACGAATCTATTCCAACCTGACGGCATGGCAAACCGTCCAGGTCGCGCGCCATCCGAACAGACCTCTTTTGGGTGACTATATCAACTTCATGGTCAAAGATTTTCGCGAGTTACACGGCGACCGATGCTTCGGCGACGACCGGGCCATCCTGACCGGTTTCGGCCATATTGGCCGGGAGAGAGTCTTGGTCGTTGGGCAAAATAAAGGCAAGACCACGAAAGAGAAAATTGCCTGCAACTTCGGATGTCCCAATCCCGAAGGATATCGCAAGGCAATGGCAAAAATGAAATTAGCTGAAAAGTTCGGTATTCCGATCGTCACGCTTATCGACACGCCGGGCGCTTATCCGGGTATCGGCGCCGAAGAGCGCGGCCAGGCCCAGGCCATTGCGGTGAACCTTCACCAAATGTCCCGTCTGAAAGTACCGATCATTTGCATCGTTATTGGAGAAGGCGGTTCCGGCGGGGCGCTCGGAATCGGCGTCGGCGACAGACTGGCCATTCTCGAATTCGCTTATTACTCGGTGATCTCACCCGAAGGGTGCGCTGCCATTCTTTGGCGCGACGGTTCACAAGCTCCTTTAGCCGCTGAAGCGCTGAAGTTAACCAGCAAAGACCTGCATAAACTCGGTTTGGTCGATACCGTTATCCCCGAACCCCTCGGCGGGGCGCATCGCAGCGTCCATGATACGATCTATAACGTTGAGAAGTATATTATTAAAACGCTGCGAGATTTGAAGCGAATGAAGATCGAGAATCTTCTTGAAGCTCGATACGACAAATTAAGAACGTTTGGCACACCCGCGTCAGAAACACTCCGGCGAAAAACACAAGCAGGTCGAGATAAAATCAAAGCCGCCGTCCAGGCAATACCCTCGAAAAGAAAACGCATTCCCGCGAAGGTGTGATTTGTATTTGAACTTTTGCAAAACTCTTGTTATATATAAGGGAAAATCGTGTAGTGTCCAAGAAAAAGGATAGGGTAGGCCTCCCTGCCCGCCCTACCAACTATACACACCCTATCAGCCATTCACCATTTGTCTTGGATCCCGGCCTTCTTCAATCTCCTGGATTTTTCTCACCCTTCTTTCGTGTCTTCCCCCGCTAAAATCGGTATTCAGCCAAACCTCGACCATTTTGCGCAACAAAACCGCCCCGACCTGATCCGCCGACAGGCACAGCACGTTCGCATCATTGTGATCGCGTGAAATCTGGGCGCTTAGTTCATCATGACACAGAGCGGCCCGGACACCGTGAACCTTGTTGGCCGCCATACTCATCCCAATTCCCGTGGCACAAATGAGAATCGCCCGGTCTGCCTCTTTCCTCGAAACGGCACCGGCTGCTAAATAAGCCAGGTCCGGATAATCCACCGGACTGTTATCCTCCGTTCCACAATCGATACATTCGTGTCCTAACTCAGCCGCGATGGCCTTGATTTGTTGTTTGGCATCGAATCCGCGATGATCGCTTCCTATCGCTATCTTCATATGACAAGCTCACTTAGTCTTTGTTTCACGGCCTTTTCTATTTGATCGGCGCAACGACCATAAACATCCTGAGACTGACCGATCGGATCCGGAACGCGTCCATTTTTATCTAACAGCATACAACGATTGGCGGCTTCAGGCACTAACGAGACAACTCTCTCATAGTGTCCGGAATCCATGACGAAGATCAAGTCACTTTCCTCAATGAGCTTTTCGGTCAACGCGTTATTCCGATGCGCCTTGATATCAACACCACGAGAGGCACATGCGATCACCGATTGCGGACTCGCCGGAAAACCCACCGAACCCATCATGCCAGCCGACTCTACTGTATAACCGATCCTCTCGATCTCGTCAACATTCGCATCCAATTTTTCAGCCAAATATTTCTTAAATATTCCTTCTGCCATCGGACTTCGACACGTATTACCCGTGCACACAAATAAAAACTTAACCATCGAGGATGTCCGTATATCCTGTTCCGATTTTATCCCCGCCCTCAATACATCCAATCCCTTTTTGCCTATTTTCACAACGGTGCTGTTTAATCCGTATTTCGATGGTCCCGCATCCAGAATCATGTCAATGCGACCGGATAAAGAATTCAGAACTTGTTTTCCATTGACGGCAGGTGACTCTCCGGCCAGGTTCGCACTCGGCGCAACAACGGGATGAAGAGTATGTAACAATAACTGGTGAGCAACGGGATCCTCCGGACACCGAATGCCGATCGTCGGATTCTTGTATAGAGAATCAAAAACATCTCGTTCGAGTTTTTCTCGTTG
>JAFGTG010000006.1 GCA_016934255.1 Sedimentisphaerales bacterium | reverse complement strand
GCGCCGGATGTACTTGTTATACTTCGGATGCCTGACCTTATAATCAATAGCAACTTTCACGCTCTTGTTGCCGCTCCGGCTCGTGACCACCCCGGTTAGCGTTTTTAACTTTTGATCCTGCATCTTTTTTTCCGATTAATAATTACTTACGGACAGCTTTTCATTGAGCCTGTCGCATGATCGTTTTAATTCTGGCTATATCACGCCTGACATTTGTCACAGCCTTGGAATTTTCCAGCTTCTCGGTTACCGCCTGCTAACGCAAATCAAACAAATGCCTTTCAAGCTCTTCAAGCTTCCCTTGCAATTCATCAGGGCTCATTTCTCGATAATGCTGCGCTTTCATCTAACGATAACCTCTTACAGCGAGTGTCTTCTCTTAACAAATTTACATTTGATCGGCATTTTATGGGCGACCCTGACGAGCGCCTGTTTGGCCACCTCTTCAGCCACGCCGCCAATTTCAAAACAAACCTGTCCGGGTCTGACGCGGGCCACCCAAAATTCAGGCTCGCCCTTGCCTTTGCCCATACGCGTTTCCAGCGGCTTGGAACTGACCGGCTTATGGGGAAACAGACGGATATAAACCTTACCTTCACGATGCAAAAAATGAGTCGCCGCCACGCGGCCCGCCTCGATATGCCGCGCCGTGATCCAACTGCTTTCCAACGCCTGCAAGCCGTATTCGCCGAAGGCCACATAATTGCACCTCGACGCGTTGCCTTTCATCTTGCCTCGCTGGCTCTTGCGATACTTCACTCTTTTTGGCATCATTGCCATTTTTCAGACCCTTATAAACCTTAAACCTTATGAAGGTCGATTAACAAATTTAATTCATCCGCCTTTATGAATGTCCGGACTTTGCGATGGAATCTCAGCAGGTGGCGCCGCTGCTCTTCCAGTATTCTGTTCCGATCTCTCCGGTCCAGTTGCTGCGCTTTCTCTGCTTCTATCCATCGGCCCAACCCGTCTCGGCGGACGACGGCGACGACGGTGAATATCTTGGGGTGAGATTTCTTCACCGAATTTACCTTTATATATCCAGACTTTAATGCCGATCGCTCCGTAGGTTGTTCTCGCGGTCGTCACGGCATAGTCCACATTCGCATCCAGTGTATGCAGGGGAATACTTCCCATTTTCTGCGTTTCTTTCCTGGCCATTTCCGACCCGGCCAGCCGACCGGAACAAATAATTTTCACGCCTTTCGCCCCGGCGTTCATTGCCGCTTCGCAGTACTGCTTCATCGTACGTCGGAACGACGCCCGTTTACTTAACTGTTCGGCAATTCCTTCCCCCACTAAAGCCGCATTCAAGTCCGGCTCTTTGATCTCGATCACGTTCACATTGATGGGCCGGCCGATCACGTCTTCGAGTTCTTCACGTAATTTATCCACTTCCCCACCCCTGGGGCCGATCACGACTCCGGGCCGAGCGCTATGCAGCGTGACTTTGACTTCGTTACGCGTTCGGATAATCTCGGTCTTCGCTACGGCGCCTTTGGGCATACTGCGATTAAATCGATTATCGACATACCGACGAATCTTCTGATCTTCGACAAGAAAATCGCCATAATTCGCTTTGGGAGCAAACCAGGTGCTCTGCCACCCAAGCGTTATTCCCGTTCTAAAACCTGTTGGCGAAACTTTCTGACCCATAATCTCGAATCTCGAATGACGTTAACGTATTCCTTCTTTTCTTATGCTTGTGTAACCGTTATATGAATATGACAGGCTTTCTTGCGAATCGGGTGCGCCCTGCCCCGGTCCTTCGGTATCCATCGTTTTGTGCCGATACGCACGCCCGCATCATCCACGCGAGCACTGCTGATATACAAATTGTCAATATCCGCCTGCTGCTCATCCGCGTTCGCCACGGCACTTTTGAGAACCTTGTCGATCATGCTGGCGGCCCGCTTTCTCGTGAATTTCAAGATATCCATCGCATCTTGAACACCACGACCCGATATAAGTTGGGTCACCAATCGAGCCTTTCGCGCCGAGATGGGAGCGTAGCGATACGAAGACCGCCAGTCCACCAAATCATTCACTTCGGCGGATAAAGCCGTCGCCAAACGGCGAATATCCTCAGTATCCGGTTCCGGCTTGAAAAGACCTTTTTGCCAATTCCGAACGGCGATGGTAGCCTTTTGCCTGTCGAATCCCCCTCGGGCAAGGTGCTCGGCCAACTCATCGACACCAATCTGCCGCTCTCGACACAGTTCATTGAATTTTTCTGTACTTAACATATCAATAGAAAAATAATCTTTATTTTATTTTCTTGCTCGAATGGCCTTTAAACATCCTGGTCGGTGAAAACTCACCTAATTTATGTCCCACCATATCTTCGGTGACAAACACTTTATGAAACATCTTGCCGTTGTGGACTAAAAACGTGAAACCGACGAATTCCGGAACGATCGTACATCGTCGCGACCAGGTTTTGATTGGATCGCGAGCGCCGGAGGCCGTTTGCTTATTGACCTTAATAAACAGCTTTTCATCAACAAATGGTCCTTTTTTTAGAGATCTTCCCATTTCTAATATCTCATCTACTCGTCGAAAATTTCTTCATTAATAATCCACAGCGAGTTTACATAGCCTGTTTTTGCTTCTTACTCTTCCGTCTTCGAATAATCCTTTTATTACTCGGGCTTCTCGGATTTCTTGTTTTGCCGCCCTTAGCCGGGACGCCCGTCGGCGAACATGGATGCCGCCCGCCGTTCGCTCGACCTTCACCACCGCCCATCGGATGCGCGACCGGATTCATCGCCTTGCCTCGGACGTGCGGCCTGCGTCCCATATGCCGCTTTCGACCCGCTTTTCCGATTCGGACATTTTGATGATCGGGATTACTGAGCCGCCCGATGGTCGCCCGGCACTCTTTCCGAAGCATCCGCATTTCACCACTCGGTAAAACAATCGTCACCCAATCGCCTTCTTTGGCGACAATTCGCGCCGCATTGCCGGCGCCCCTGACGAGCTTACCTCCCTGGCCGGCTCTCATCTCGATATTGTGTATCTCTAAACCCGCAGGTATCACCGCAAGAGACATCGCATTACCGATTTTAGGCTCACTGGAATCGCCGCTTTCAACCTCATCCCCGACCTTGATGCCGAACGGCGCTAAAATATATCTTTTTTCGCCGTCTTTGTAATGCAATAAAGAAATAAAACAATTCCTGTTCGGATCGTATTCAATCGTGGCCACATTTGCCTGGATACCATCTTTATTCCGCTTAAAATCGATGATACGATAGATTTTCCTGGCTCCGCCACCTCTAAATCGCGATGTCGTCACACCGCGATGGTTCCTCCCACCGGTTTTGGGAATCCGCTTACACAGTGTTTTCTCCGGCCGGTTCGTTGTTAATTCGGCATAGTCATTCACCGAACTATTTCGTCGCCCGGCGCTGGTTGGTCTATAAACTCGAATACCCATAATTAAGAACTCATCATATCATTATGTAACGCATCGTTACGAAAAAAACATTGAAAACCTCACTCGATCAAAACAGATCGATATGGAATTCCGGTTCCAAAAAGACAACCGCCTTTTTCCAGCTTGAGGTAACTCCGAATGATCTTCCTCTGCGTCGTTGTTTTCCTTTGCGATTCGCCGTTCTAACTTTCTGCACCTTAACGTTGTATATTCTCTCTACGGCATTCTTGATTTGTGCCTTATTCGCCCTCTTGTTGACCTCGAAACTGTATGCACTCTTGACGTTTGCAAAGTGCATGCCCTGCTCCGTCACCAAAGGTCGAATTATAATATTATAGTCATCCACTTGTCGAACCCGTTCAATTAACTCGTTTTGTCCTCACCGATGACGGACAAAAACGCCTCTTTCGTAAACAGCATTTTCCGATGACTGCAAATATCGAAAGCGTTCAAATCGCTCACGGGCAGCACAGCCACTTTGGGCACGTTTCTTGCCGACTTGAGAAGATTCTGATCGACGGAATCCATGGCCACAAGGCAACTTCGATCGATTTTCAAATTGGCAAGAACGGTCACAAACTCTTTGGTTTTCGGATGGTCCAGTTTAAAGCCGTCCACCACAACGACATTATTATCTAAAAGCTTTGCCAGAATGGCTGAATCGCGAGCAAGTCTTTTCTGCTTTTTAGGCATGCGTTGACGGAAATCTCTCGGACTCTTGGCAAACGTCACACCCCCGCCGCGCCGCTTGCCCGTTCTGATGTTACCCACGCGAGCATTGCCCGTTCCTTTTTGCCTGAAAAGCTTCTTGTCCGAGCCGGCCACCATCCCTCGGCTTTTCGTTGAAGCCGTGCCGACACGCTTGTTCGCATGATACATGACGATGGCCTGCTTTAACAATGCATGCCTGACCGATCCACCCAAGGCCGCTTCATCAACCCTCAGGTTTTCGACCTCTTGTCCCTCTACATTGTAAACAGCCACATCAATCATTGTTCGTTTT
>JAFGTG010000613.1 GCA_016934255.1 Sedimentisphaerales bacterium | reverse complement strand
TGTCTGACCCAGAATCTGACGCATACGGATCGATATACGAATGCGATTGTCGTCGAGGCGAATAATGTAACGATCGACCTGGGCGGCTACAGTCTCATGGGTCCCACGTCTTCATTTAATGAGACGTGCAGCGGGATTTACATGGACGGCCGCACCAATGTCGAGATACGCAACGGCACCATCACCAACTTCCCCAATGTCGGCATTTATGAAGCGGATTCCGGTGAGACGATCCTGGCCAGCGGGCACCGCGTCATCGACGTTCGGGTTACGTCGATCGGGGCCGAAGGGATCATTCTCTGGGGCTTGAATCATACCGTCAGAGGATGCACCGTCACTCAAACTCAAATTGACATTGAACAGGGATTCGGTGCAATAACGTGCGGTCACATCTCTTTTATAAACAACAACGTGGTTTCTGAAAATGGTATTATCGGTATTCGAACCAATATTGGCTGTTTGATTCGTGATAACACGATTGCCGATTGCAGTTATGGTATCTTACCGGGCGAAGGCTCCAGCGTCATCGACAACACGGTCACTTTTTGCGGGGATGGGATCTGGATCAGAGATGCGGACGGCTGCCTTGTCAGAGGCAATACGGTCAGATCCATGGTCGAATACGGTATCAATATCGAAAGTTATGACTGTGTCATCGAAGGAAATCTCGTATCATCCTGCGATGTTGGGATTTATTTCGTCTATAACGAGAATGTGTATGCGAACAACCGCGCCTTGTATAACGGCACGAATTACGGCGGACAGGTTCCCAGCGGGGTGTACAACGGCGGTGGAAATATTGCCGCCGGGACGCTTGTGGGCGGCAGCGTCGGAGCCAGTCTTCAGTTGAAAGCAGCAAGCCGCACCCAGGAGAAAATGAGTAAAAAATAAGGTGGATAGGCTTCGCTTTGTCTTTCAAGATTTTAAAAATACGTAGTCACCACAATTGACACGTCTGCGTCGTTGTGTTAAGATTCGTTCGGCTGTGAGCACGGAGGCTTATAGTCTTTCGAGCTCCTGCTGAATTCCATTCCTCCTTCCAGCAGGAGTTCTTTGCGCACAAAGGCATTGCCACTTCGTTTTTCCAACAATTCAAAAGGTGGAAATTTCGGATGTGACTTAGTAACATAGCATCATCGAAAGTCGAATACGTGTTCGTAACATTGAGACAAGGAGCATGGTATGTCGGGAATATGCAATCGTAGAGAGTTCCTTAAAAGATGCAGTATTGGAATGGCGGCTTTGGGATTATCGCAGCCGGGGAAGATATTCGCGAAAAACCGAAACAAACCCAATATTGTCTGGATTATCGTGGAGGATATGTCGTGTCATTTCGGTTGTTACGGTGAGACAAGCATCCGAACGCCGAACATAGATCAACTTGCTGCCGAGGGCGTAAAATTCGACAAGGCGTTTATTACGGCGCCGGTTTGTTCGCCATGCCGCTCGGCGCTCATCACCGGGATGTATCAGACCAGCATTGGCGCCCATCAGCATCGTTCCGGATGGGGAACGGAAAAGATTCACTTGCCTACGAAAATCCGACTCGTTCCGGCGATGTTCCAGGAAGCGGGATATTACACGTGCAATGGATTTATCGATAACCGAAAAAAGCGGCCGGGCAAGACGGATTACAACTTCGAGTACGACAAGGCCGTTTACGACGGCACGGACTGGGCGGATCGCAAGCCGGGCCAGCCGTTCTTCGCACAAATCCAACTGGCGGGCGGTAAAGGCCGGACCAAAAACACGCCCGAGCCTATCGATCCCACCGAAGTGAAGCTGCCCCCCTACTATCCCGACGATCCCGTTATTCGCGATGATTGGGCGCAGTATCTCAACGCCGTGATGAACACGGATATTCAGGTCGGCCAAATCGTCCAGCGGCTCAAAGACGAAGGCATCTATGACAACACGTCTATCTTCTTCCTCACCGACCACGGCATCAGTCATGCACGAGGTAAGCAGTTTCTTTATGATGAAGGTATTCACGTACCGCTCATCGTGCGCGGTCCCAGCTTAAAAGCGGGAACGGTTCGTGAAGATTTAGTTATCCATATCGATATGGCGGCGACATCGTTGGCGCTGGCGGGGATAACCATTCCGGAATGGATGGAAGGGAAAGATATTTTGGCAAAGGATTATCAACAACGGGATCACATCGTCTCGGCGCGGGATCGATGCGATGAAACGGTGGACCGTATTCGCTGCGTACGGACCGACCGGTATAAATACATCTGCAATTTCTATCCGAAACGGCCCTACTTACAGCCGTGTGCTTACAAAGATAAAAAGGAAATCCTAAAGACACTTCGCCGGCTGCATAAAGAAGGCAAGCTCAATCGGGATCAGGAATTGATCTTCGCCGAAAGACGACCGAAGGAAGAATTGTACGATCTTCAGAAAGATCCCTGGGAATTGCATAATCTCGCCGGCGATGACTCACATCGGCGGATTCTCAGCAACATGCGAAAGATCCTGGACCAATGGATTCGCGAAACAAACGACCAGGGACAATACCGTGAATCGAAGGCGATGTACGATAGTGACATGAAGGTGTACGTGGACGGCATCCGAAAACGCGGCGGCGAGGAGTGGATCGAGCATGCCAAGCTCATCGAAAGGAATATCGCCCTCATGAAAAAATGGCAAGCCGAAGGAAGGTAGCTTCTTTCGTATGAGTATGTTGCATCATTTGAGAATATTTGATATGTTGTTTGTGTAAACATAGCCCCGGGATCAGATTAGAAATATGGTACTCTAAAGATGACGTCTTCGGATAAGGTTGAATATAAAACAACAGTTGAAGATCCCCACTGGCGGGATGAGGAATTCCAATGGGCCAGGATTCTTTCGGAAGGCAATCCGGCCAAAGGGATGGTCTTGCTTTATACCCAGAAGGTGTGCACGGCATTCCATGAGTTCGAGCCGGCCTTCAAAGCGGGCGTTCTGAAACCGGGACAGGTCGAGTTCTTTCGCCAACGGCTGGCCGGGAGGATCAAGCAGGTTCTGGTGACAATGAAAAACAACGGTTTGGATACCCTCAACGGAGCCGCAGAACTGGCGAAACTTCTGCGCTGCGTCGAATCGGCTGAAAGCCAGGACGAATTAGCGGAGCTTACGGAGAAAATCCATGCTGTTAACCACGTACTTTTCGATTCCTTGGAAGGGAGATAAATGATGAATTCCATCACACGTCGAGACTTCGTAAAAAGCTCACTGGCCGCCGGAGCGATAGCGGCGCTTCCGTTTTCGCGCGTACGAGGCGCGAACGACACGATCCGCATCGGCGTGGTCGGTTTGGGCGGACGCGGTGCAAACGCTCATGTGCCGTCTTTCGAGAACCTCAAGAATGTCACCGTCGTAGCCGTCAGCGATCCGGACCGGGAGCGCATGGGCCAAACGGCCCAGGCGATCGAATCGAAATACAACCACGGCGTCGATCAATACGTCGATATGCGTCGCCTGCTCGATCGAAAAGACATCGACGTGATCGGCAATGCCACGCAGAACTATTGGCATGGGCTGAGCACCATCTGGGCCTGTCAGGCGGGCAAGCATATCTACGTCGAGAAGCCGCTCTCGCATTTCATCTGGGAAGGCCGACAAATGGTCAACGCGGTCCGGAAGTACGACCGTATCGCCCAGTGCGGCACGCAACATCGCTCGGAACAAATGTTCCATGACGGCATTCGATGGATTCGGGAAGGTCACCTCGGCAAGATCAAGCTCATTACCGCGTTCGCCAACAAGATCCGCCAATCGTGCGGCAAGCGCGAAACACCTTTACCATTACCTGAGACACTGGACTATGACCTCTGGTGCGGCCCGGCTAAAAAGGTGCCGATCTATCGCGATAAGCTGCAATATGATTGCAGTTTCGACTGGAATACCGGCGACGGCGAGTCGTGCAACCAGGGTGTACACGAGATCGACGTGGCCCGCTGGTGCCTGGGCGAGACGAAGCTGCCCCGCCGGGTCATGAGCATCGGGGGCCGATTTGTGTTTAACGACGCGTGTGACGTTCCCAATACGCAGATCATCTATTACGATTTCCCGACGGCTCCCATATTGTACGAAGTGCACAACCTCACCGAAGCCAAAGGCTCGACAAAAGCGCCGACGACGCGCGGCGAGCGCGTCGGCGTGATCGTCGATTGCGAAGGCGGATCGGTCAGTCTCTATCGCGGCATCGCGTGGGACAACGAAGGCAAAGAAGTCGCCAAATTCAGCGGACGCGGCGATCATTTCGCCAACTTCATCGAAGCCGTCCGTGCGAACCGGCGAGAGCACCTCAATGCGGAAATCCTTGTCGGCCACACCTCCACCGCAGTCTGTCATACAGGCAATATCTCGTATCGGCTCGGCGAAAAGGCATCCGTCAAAGAAATGCGCGCCCAGGTCCGGGACATCCCGCCTTTCAGCGAGATGTTCGACAGGTTCCTGGAGCACCTGTCGGCCCACGGGATCGACGCGGACGCCGGGACGGTGACACTCGGACCGTGGCTTGACATCGACAGGGATAACGAACGGTTCAAAAATAATGATCGAGCAAACCGCCTGGTCCGCGGCTTTTATCGCGCACCGTACGTTGTGCCCGACCTTACTGCCTGAGCTTAACGATTCCGACGATAGCAATTCTAACCATTCCTTTGACTGGAATATTGGAATAATCGGTAGGGACGGCCCCCCGTGGCCGTCCGTATCCGGCGATGAAATATTGAGCGTCGTGCGTGATGCGTCGTGCGAGGAACGCAATACGCAATACGCACGACGAACGATGCCCGGCGTTGGAAAACGGACAGCACCGTAATACCTTGGGCATGCCTTACGGCAGGCGTCCCATAGGGAGCACAGGGGCCTGTCCCTACGATACGCTATGGAGCGGATCGAATTTATTGTCCACTACGGTTGATACAATCGGATGTCATCGATGTACATCGTTCCTGAGCCGCCGGCTGATGCTATGCCGGACTTGTCGCCCAGCCCGATCGCGATCTGATCGACGTTGCTCAGGTTGATCCCCTGATCGGCAAAGGCCTGCAGTGGGATCCTCCACTGCGTCCACGAGTAGATTGTCGCCGCGTTCGAATCATCATAAGCCACAACCGCCGGGGAGCCGGAACTGTTGGAAATGGCTACGTACAGCGGCTCGGCTGCGCTGCCGGAGCTACCCCGGAACCATAGCGATAATTCCGCGACATTTGCCTGAGTCCAATCCCTCGGCGCACTTAGCGTCATAGTCGCCTCAGAATTTGTAATGCCGGCGTCGTTCGTGTACAACAGCGGCATGGATTGCGAACCGCCGTGAACGATTGTTTGCTCGGCGTACGGAGGTATTAAGTAGCCGACCTGAGCGCCGTTATCGGTAACGCCGAAACCATCGATCCATGTTTGCCAGATGGCTTCACCCGCTGCGTCGTCATTGGTATAGCTCTCAAAGTCATCTATCAAAAGGAAGGTGCCCGTTGTGAATATCCAAAGAGGCCCTGTTAACACATTGCCCTGACCGTCCACTTCATCCACACGCCAGTAGTAGGTAGTATTCGCCTCAAGCAATCCGGGGTTGTAACTTTCCGCTCTCAAGGCCTTGGAGCCTTTGTACTCAGGCGAACCGGAATTGGCGTTACGTACGCTTTCTTTATCTGTATCGAAGTAGAGTTCGTGCGAGGCGGTGCTATCCGCCGGCGTCCAAGTCAACGTTGTATTTAATGGCACATCCGTTGCGTTTAATGCCGGTTGTGGATTACCCACGGCGCCTGGTGTCGTAAAGCTCCAAACATCGCCCTTGTATGTCTCGACGGCGTCAAACTCATCGATTCGCCAGTAATAGACCTTCTCTAATTCGAGCGGGCCGGGGGAAAAGATTGTAAAGCCCTGTGGGATTCCTCCGGTGGCATTGTTCACCTCATCGTAGTTATCGCCGAAATAGATCGTATGCAACTTAGCCCCGAAGCCCGGCGTCCAGCTCAGTTCCGGATCGTTCGGATCGACGAACTCAGCGCCGTCAGCCGGGTCGGGATTGTATGCGGTCTTCGGCGGTATCGAGAAACTCCAGACGGGCCCCTTCCAGGGACTGTCGGGATTCGCTTCATTGACCTCGTCGATGCGCCAGTAGTAGGTCGTTCCCGGCACGAGACCCTCCGGATAGCTAAATCCGGGAAAGCCTGCAACAAAAAACGTGGTCGTCTGGTTGCCTCGGAACGTGTCACCGGTTCCGTTGTTCACATCGTCATAAATGTCACCCAAATATACATCATGTGAAACGGCGTAAGGGCCGGGTTTCCAGGACAGGTTGATCCATGTATCCATATGCAGGGTGCCGTCCACCGGCTCGGGTCCCCAAGCATATGGCGGTACCTCGCCTAACATGATACCGAGGATCTCGGGCGGTGACAGTGCCTGGTTAAAAATCCGAACATCGTCCAGAAAACCGTGCCAGTTGGGCGGGTCCCCACGGTTGTCGCCGCCGATCTTGTGGGTGGTGTTGAACCTGACGTCTGTCCCCAGATCCTCAATCATCGTTTCCAACTGGCCGTCGATGTACATGTAGTTGGCATTTGTTGCCTTGTCCCGCACCCAGGTAAGATGGTGCCAAATGTCATCTCTCAGATCGGTCGTTCCGCGGTGGTCAATCTCGCCTCCGTTCCACCACAGGCGTATTTGACCTAACGCGTGAAGTTCCCAATTGGAGTTTGGACTGTCGGGATAACTGCCCAGAACAATCCCCACCCGTTCGGTGGCGCCCAGGCCCTCAGTGTCGATCAGGGGAACCTTGACCCACGCGGTGACAGTGTTGGAAGAGGAACCCACCGTCAATAGATCATTCAGCGTAATCTGATCGTCGTCGCCATCAAACTTCAGCGCGCCGCCGATCTTGCCAACCATCCACTGCGGGCCGCCTTCGATAGTCCCGTTGTTGCCGTTGCTGGATGTGTCATACGCGACATTGCCAGAACCCTCATCGAACCTCCACCAACCGACAAGCTCGGCCTGGATATTCGTAAGAACCATACTCAGAACCAAAACAAGAGCCACCCGATAGATTTTTTTGTTGTACATCATTAGGTCTCCTTATGAAATTGAAACTTCCCATCAGTTTTTCACGGTTGACACAACCGGATGTCGTCGATATATATTGTCCCTAAACCACCGGGGGCTGCACCGGTGGCTTTTGTGCCCAGACCGATTGCGATTTGATCCACATCACTCAGATTGATTCCCCGATCGGCAAAGGTCTGCAACGGAACCCGCCACAGTGTCCAGATGCGGATGGTAGCCGCACTCGGATCATCATAAGCCACGACCGCCGGGGTACCGGAATTATTGGAGATGGCTACATATAGCGGTTCGGCCGCACTGCCGGAACCACCCCGGAACCATAGCGATAATTCAGCAACGCCAGCCAGCGTCCAATCCTTCGTCGTACTTAATGTCATAGATGCTTCCGAGTTTGTTACGCCGGCATCGTTCGTGTACAATAGCGGCATGGATTGTGAGCCGCCATGAACGATTGTCTGC
>JAFGTG010000612.1 GCA_016934255.1 Sedimentisphaerales bacterium | reverse complement strand
GCTTGGGATTCAGGTCGGCCTCGGATTCTATCTGCCGTTCAGCATCGTCTTAACCTATACCATCGGGACGGTTTTGCGAATCGTCAGTGACAAAGTCAAAGGCAGACACTACAGCGAGCAGGTGGGGATCCCCGTCGCGGCGGGTTTGATCATCGGGGAAGGTCTCGTCGGCGTCGGCTTCGCTATTTACTCCATTATCGAAGGAATGCGCGGGGGATAGGAATAGATTATGAAATCAATTGGCTTCATACTGGTTACCGTGGGGTTCATCGCAGCGGCCCTGGCGGCTGTTGTCGATGAGAATGTCGTTCGATGGATGTGGTATATCCCCGCCCTGGGAGTTGGGATCGCCGGAATTGTGTTTATCAAAATGGAGCATGCAGCCCAAAGCAAAACGGAACATCACGTGGCCGCCCGGATCGAAACCGTGGACAGCAGCCTCGAGCGTATCGCTGCCAATATCGACAAACTGAACGCTGAAAAACACTCTATCAACACTTACGATATGCGTCACCGAATCGATGAGCTGTTCGTTGACGATATCGATCGCTTTGTGGAAGCACGTGAAAGCATCGCCCACCGTTACGGTCTGGCTGCATACGGCGAGGTGATGAGTATGTTTGCCGCCGGGGAGCGCTACCTCAACCGCGTCTGGTCGGCCTCCGCCGACGGGTACATCGACGAAGTCAATGCCTACCTGGAGAAAGCCCGCGAGCAGTTCAGCGAGAGTCTCAATAAAATTCGCCAGTTAAAGGCGCAAGCCTGATTCACATTATTTACTCTGCATCGTTATAAGGAACCACTATGAGACGGCCATCGAGATTAACAGTCGTTTTTGCCATAGGATTGATATGCCTTCCATTCACCCCGCGCTTGCTCGCCGATTCGGGGGGCTTAACAGACGACACCATCGATAAAATACGTTCTTCGTTCAAGATGGACGACCACACCCGGGCGATGTACAACGCCATTACGAACACCAACATCACCGATCTCGCTCTGAACCGGGACATCTTGCGGGAACACACTGAAATATTCAGTCACAAGATCGAGGCCAAAGGGATCACCAACCAGAAAAGCAGCGGTCGGTGCTGGCTCTTCGCCGGCTTGAACGTCATGCGCCCGGCGGTCATCGAGAAGCACAATCTGAAAGGCTTCGAGTTTTCGCAGAATTACCTGGCGTTCTGGGACAAGCTCGAAAAAGCCAACAGCTTCCTCGAACACATCATCGAGTTCAGAGACCGCGATATTCTCGACCGGGAAATGGAGTTTATTCTTCGCCAACCCATTCCCGACGGCGGCTATTGGGAAAACGTCGTCAACCTGGTGGAGAAATACGGCGTGGTTCCCCAGGAGATCATGCCCGAGACCAACAGCTCCGGAAACACAGGGTCAATGAATAAACTCATCAGCCGGAAGCTGCGCGCCGACGCCGCCAGACTTCGCCGGATGCATGAGAAAAACAAACCTGTCGAGAAGCTTCGCGACCGAAAGACCCATATGCTGGCCGAAGTTTATAAAATGCTCGTGATGAACCTCGGCGAGCCGCCCAGGGAATTCCAATGGCGTTTCGAGGATGCGAATTCCACCATTAGTAAACTGAAAACATATACGCCGAAGAGTTTTTACGACGACTTCGTCGGCGTCGATTTACGCCAGTACGTGGATATCTTTAACGATCCATCGAAATCGTACGGAAAACATTACAGCATTGCCCTGACGCGCAACCTGTACGACGGCGACGACGCGCACTTCGCAAACGTCGAGATGGAGACGCTCAAGGCGATCGCCGTCAAGGCCTTGCTCGCCGACGAGCCGCTTTGGTTCTCCTGCGACGTTGGCAAGGACCAGAGCAAAGATCACGGTATTATGGCGATGGAATTGTTCGATTACGATTCGATCTACGGAACCAAAATGGCGATGACGAAAGCCGAGCGTTCGCTGTTCCGCGAGAGCGTGCCCAACCACGCGATGGTTTTTATCGGGATCGATATGCACAATGACAAGCCGGTCAAGTGGCTCGTCGAAAATAGCTGGGGCAGCGACAAGGGCAGCAAGGGGCGCTGGACTCTCTACGATTCCTGGTTCGACACGAACGTGTACAGCATTATCGTTAAAAAAGAATATGTCCCCGAGGAAGTCCTGAAGATCTTCGAGCAACCGGTGATCAAACGCCCCGTTTGGGATCCGGCGTACGCGTTCGTACAATAAGATCAAAGAAAGCAAACGAAGCATTACGCCGTATTGCGACATGGTAACCTACTCAAATTGACCGGTTCTTGTTGTCATCCCTGCGAAGGCAGGGATCCGGGAACGTAACATATGAAGTGGATTCCCGCCGTCGCGGGAATGACAGGTTACGGAATCAATCATAAAAGAATAATAGAATTTCCGTTCTCTTACCTGACGATAGCTGCGACCCAATGGGCGGAACCGTCCGGTCGATCAATCGTAACCGCACTTCCGCCCGACAGGGTTGACCTGGGGCCCCAGTTGCCCGTGTCGATATTGATCCAGTGAAGCTCGAACGTCGTGTTCGGGTAACGGTCCAGCTTCAAACCGACGGACCCGCCGCCGTTCTTTGTAAAATAGAGGATATACGCTTTTCCCGGATCGGCCCCTAAGTAAGCTTCATCCGACCCGCGGTTCGTCAGCAGGTCCAGCCTGGGCTTGACGTCCCAAAACTTCACCTGGGTTTCAACCTTCCTCGTTGCGCTGATGCAGTTTTTCGATGCGGTGCATAAACCGATCCCCGCGGTAGGGCGATGGAACCTGACTCCGGCGACGCCGGCCAGCAGATTACGCCACCATTCTTCGATCGCGTTTTCGCTATCGCCCGGTCCGAATCGACTCCAGGGTTTACCCTCCAGGGCAAGATCGTTGCCATAGAGTTTCGTCATATGCATCAGATACGGGGGATTCGTTTTGCTTGTCGCGCGGGCGATCCATTGAATGGCGTTCCAATGCTCCTCGTCCCTATGTCGGCTGTTCGTTTGAGAGACATCGACATAATCGTACCGGTCCCGATGAAGCAATTGATACGTCAATCCGCGAGAGTCTTCCGCTCTATAGACGTCATCGAACATATCCGTCGTAAAAACCACCTTGTCTCGATCCTTTGCTTTATCTTTTATGAAATTCATCCAGTACAATCCCCACGCCGGATCGATATGCGTCTCGTTGTTCATGCAATACAACACGTTGTCGTAACGCAGGGTCATGGAAAGAAGCGTATCGATAAACTTATCCTGAAAACGACGGACTAAATCATATTGCTTCTTTCGGGATTCTGTAGCCTTCTCATAATCCGGATGCCCGGGCACACCCAGAAGAAAAGGATGGGTGCTGAATGAGCCATACGAGGTAGCCAGTCCCGACGATGCCGTCGTATAGTTCGTATTATTCTTCGGATTCCACGGACTGAACGGCCAGGAACCCCAACTGCCGTCGATGAGATCAAACCGGTCCCAGATTTCCAACTGAACGATGATGTCCCGTTTTTTGGCCTCGGAGATAAACATCTCGATACGTTCCCAAAACGGGCCGGTCATTACGTTGAGATCGTATCGAGAGCCCGATTTCGCACAGAAGTCGAATCCCTGTATCCCGGCCGCCATGCCCGGATCGAGCACGCAGCGAAGATAGTTCCCACCCGCGGCGACCAACTCATCCATTTCGCCCCTGATTTGTTCGGGTGTGCTGACGCCCTGCATATCTTTGTCGTTATCGGTGTCGTGATCGATAAACGGATTGTGGCCGTGGTTCCAACCGCCGAGCAACAGTGTGCGCCGGCCGTTATATTTCCAGTAACGCCCATCGATAGCGATCTGGGCAAAAGCGTAATGAGTCATTATCAAAACGATCAGGAAAGCCGGAAACAGACTCGTGATATGCCGGCCTTGTTTCGTTGATTTCGCACGGCTTGTACCGTAAAGGATTATTTGTCGATGATCCTGGCTTTGTGCTCGCATCTCCGGCATTATCGCTCCTTTCACTCTTACATGAGAATCTTTCTTTTCTTATGCCTTCATCTTTGCATAGGTCACATAGTAAAAGTAAAATGACGGATGTAAAGTGGAAAAGGGACCGAATACGTCGAATTCGACATCGAAAAAACGTATTCGAAACCGCGATGAATTTTGTATTTTTAATTTCATTTCCTATACTTTCAGATGAGAGGGTGCTACATCACGAGTCGATGAAGTTCGTGTCGCGGGCATTCCTTCGGCTCCGCTCAGGACAGGCTTGCCCGCGATTCGAGGGCGGTCCCAAGGACTCCTTACGGAGGACGCCCTCGACACGAAAGGCGACTGAGTCGATCCGGGGTCGTTTTGTACTTTAAAATAAAACGCACATTCATTGGGGGAACAAGGCGTTATGGCTACCATTCGGGGATTTTGGCAGCATACAAACGGCAAAGTCTATGCCGTTGAAACCGATACGTTCGGGAGAATTTTAGGCGCCGCCGGTCCTTTAGACCCGAACAACCTGCAAGACCTCGATTCATACGATTACAGGCCGGCCATTACCGGATGGGTGGCGGACGCCGTCGCCCGTCGTGCTTTGCGGCGATTTAATCCCACTTCCTGTTGCCGTTAATATGACACACGTGTAAATCCGTCGTTTATTCATTTTTCCCGCCTGGTCGCCTGGAAACACGTCTTAATTGACGTGTATTCGGACGAACTTTTCTTGTAATTCCGAGTAGAATCTGCTAAGAGTGCAGGTTGATAAGACGGATTTCCCATTTGTGGGAAACGAACGCTTTGGGCGGATGATTCGTTGATATTCTGCGTGTGATATGATGGATAAAAGAGGATGACAATAAAACTATCCGAGATCGAGAGGAGGGTATTGTCCGCGATTCAAGGGGGATTTCCGAGAAGTCAGACACCCTATCAGGATATGGCCGAACACGTTGGAATCAGCACGGAGCAGTTCTTAACAGTTCTGAAAAATTGGAAGCAAGAGGGCAAATTACGACGCGTCGGGTCGATTGTGGACCATTTCAAAGTCGGTCTGTCCGGCGGTGCGATGGTGGTCTGGCGAGTTGAGCCCCAGCGCGTTGAGCAGGTCGGCACAATCCTGGCGGGATTTCGCGAGGTCAGCCATGCTTATGAGCGACAGACGAATGAACATTGGCCTTATAATCTGTACACAATGGTACATGGAGCCGATGGTCAACAGATTGGAAAAATCGTGGAACGAATAAGCCGGGCATGTGGTGTTACGGATTACCGGATGTTGACGACAATAAAGGAACTCAAAAAAGTGCCTCCCACATATATCCCGAATGGGGCGTCTGATAAAATAAAGGAAGAAGGATAAGGATGTTTGGTTTGCCCCCGCACGAAATGGTGACGTTGGCTTTCGTTGTTGCGAGCTCTCTGGCCGCGGCGGTCGTGGGGATTCTCCAGCTTCTACCCGGAGGGGAGAAATCCAGACGATTCCTTCTGCCCTTCGTGTCACTGGCGGTGGTTCTTGATGCCGTGATGCTTGTTTTCAGGGCCGTTGCGATTAAGGCGGTTCCCCTGACGGGCCTCTTCGAGTCGATGATCGTCCTGACCATCGTATTCGGTTTGACGTACCTGTTTTTCAGTCTGGCGATCCAGCAGGTGTGGTTCGGTTCGGTCATGGCGTGGGTGATGCTGGTGCTCGTGGTATTGACGGGTATCGTTGCCGAGCCTGCCTCGCAGGCCCACGCCGCCTCTTCGACGCCCTGGGCGATTGCCCATGCGATTGCGATGATTCTCGGCGGCGCCGCGGCGATGCTTGCTACGGCCGGTGCGGTTCTCTATCTCTTTGCCAGTCGAAAACTCAAGCAAAAAGACCTGCTCACAATTCTCGGTAAAGTGCCGAATATTGAAAAACTCGAACAGTTAAATCTTTTCGGTTTGAAGGCGTGTTTCGTCCTCATCACGCTCGGTCTGGCAAGCGGGATCGGCATGGCGGCGACCATGGCTTCGCTTAACAGGACGGCGTTTGACTGGATCACCGATGCGAAAATCGTTCTCATCTCGGTCGTCTGGCTGCTTATCGGAATGATCCTCGTACTGTGGAAAGCGATCAAACTCAAAGAGAAAACAATTGCTTACGTGACGATCGTTGC
>JAFGTG010000611.1 GCA_016934255.1 Sedimentisphaerales bacterium | reverse complement strand
GGCTATATTATCGTTTGCCAGAGTCCACGCGATATCTTTGCTAAATGGGATTCTGTGCCCGGGCATGTCGTATTCGGACCCTACGATGGCAAACTCGATAATGAGGGCGAACAAATCGTTCTTTGTAATGACGATGGCGAGATAGTCGATGAGGTCGATTATCAGCTTGGCTTTCCCTGGCCTACGGTCGGCGATCCAATGTCAGAGGATCTGCCCGGCACCGGATACTCCATGCAATTGGTCAATCCACGGTTCGATAATGACCTGGCGGGCAGTTGGCGCTCCGCCCTTCCGACGCCCGCCGCCGGAAACAGCGGTGTCTTCGCCGAGAACATCCCGCCTCACATCAGGCAGGTCAAACACTCGCCCAAGCAACCCATATCCGGCGACGTTGTGACCGTTACGGCGAAAGTCACCGATCCCGACGGAGTGGGCCGGGTGACTTTGCAATACCAATTGGTCAACCCCGGTCACTATTTCAGCTATGAGCATGTACGACTCAATAAAAATTGGAACTCCGTGGATATGCACGACGATGGACTCGACGGGGATACGGACATAGGCGACGACATCTATACAGTGGAGCTTCCAGGTCCTTTGCAGACCCATCGTCGTCTCGTTCGTTATCGTATCGAAGTGGCCGATCGCTTAGGCAATAATCTTCTCGTGCCGTATGCCGACGATCCGCAGCCGAACTTCGCTTACTTCGTTTATGACGGCGTTCCCGCCTGGAAAGGCGCCGCCCGTCCGGGTGAGGCTGAAGTGGAGTACAGCGAGGAGGTCATGCGGAGCCTGCCGGTGTACTATTTACTCAGCAGGGCCGAGGACGTCCAGGAGTGTCAGTTCGAGCCTATATCCGATGCAAGATGCAATCCTGAAGCGAGCCTCTATAAATGGACCGGGACGCTCGTTTATGATGGCGAGGTTTACGATCATATCCGCTATCGCGCTCGCGGGGGCTGGGCCACGTACGAGTTCGGCAAAAACCGCTGGAAGTTCGATTTCAACCGGGGCCACTATTTTCAGGGACGCGACGACTATGGAAGGAAATACGAGGAAAAATGGGACAAGCTGAATTTCTCGGCTTGTTTTCAATTTAATAATACGCATAATCGCGGCGAGCACGGCATGTACGAAGCGGTCACCGCACGGCTCTTCGCCCTGGCGTCCGTGCCCGTCTCCAAGATGAACTGGGTGCATTTCCGGGTGATCGATCACGTCCAGGAAGCGTATGCCGCCGACCAGTATGAAGGCGACTTTTGGGGTCTCTATTTAGCGATAGAACAACCCGACGGCCGTTTTCTCAAAGCGAACAACCTGCCGGACGGCAACTTGTATAAAATGTACTTCGCCTGCAGCGGCAGCCGGGGCAACAAAAATAATCAAGGCCCCACTCAAGTGACCGACCATAGCGACGTTATCGCGTTTTGCGAGGCCTATCGCCAGTATCCGTCCAGCCGACGATGGTGGGAGCTGAACACCAATCTGGATATCTATTACAGCTACCGGGCGATCTGCGACGCGGTGCATCATTACGACCTGACGGATCGCTGGAACTGCTTTTACTACCACAATCCCGAAACCGACCGTTGGTGGATATTACCCTGGGATTTCGATCATACCTGGGATACGGATATCTACACCCACGACGATGAATACTGGAAACAGGTATTGACCCCGGAGTTATTCCAGGGCCACAGCGTCACGAACCCGGCGGTGTATCATCGGTTCCCGGATTGTATTATCGACTTCCAGAACCGCGTTCGCGGCCTGAACGATCTCCTTCTCAACGGCGACCAGTGCGTGCAGCTCATAGACGAATGCGCCGCCGTCATTTCGGATCCGGCCGGCGGGCCGTCTTTTGTCGATGCGGACCGGACCCTGTGGGACTATCATCCCCGAACCGCCAGCCCCGGAACCTACTACGAGAGCTCTCCCACCGGCGATTTCGCCGGTATGGTCCAGCGGATGAAAGACTTCATCAGCCCCGGGGGATGGGGCTACGAGAGGATCGTTTCCATCGCCTCCGACGACGGTATCCCTTATTCGCCCACGGTGACATCGACGGGTCCCGCAGATTATCCGATCGATGCGCTAACGTTTGGGGCAACTCCATTTAGAAGTCCACGGGACCGGTCCGAATTCGCTGCGATGAAATGGCGCATTGGCGAAGTGACTGCGGGTTCACAGTATGTGAAACCGGATAACAAATACATCCTTATCCCCGAAGAGGCCGAATGGAGATACTATAAGGGCACAAGGGAGCCTTCCCGGACCGCCAGCTTATGGCGCCGGGTCGGCTTCGACGATTCCGCCTGGCACCAGGGACGAACGACGATTGGTTACGGCGAATCGTTCATCAATACGTCTCTCGACGATATGCGCGGCAACTATAGCACCCTCTATCTTCGCAAGGAATTCGGGTTGTCTGACGTCACTGATATTGACAGATTATACCTCGATGTCAGGTTTGATGACGGTGTGAATATCTGGATTAACGGCATGAATGTCTTGAGCGAGAACGTTTCGGACGTCGAGTTGCCTTACACCGCGGTGACATCCAATCGATCGGAAAATCACGATTTCACATCCTATTCGGTTCCCGATCCTCAGAATATCCTCACCGAAGGATCGAATATCCTCGCGGTCCAGGTCGTCAACCAGTCTATCGGCGACAGTTCGGATTGCTTCATCGACGTTCGCTTAACCGGTGAAACAGCTCAAAGCGCGTCCGAGGATACGACTCCATCCCTCGGACAACGTCCTGGTAAATACGAAATTGATACCGTCTGGGAAAGCGAAGAAATCATCGATCCCGAAGCGACGACAGTAGCGATTCCCGCCGGTGTTCTGAGTCCCGGTCGAACCTATCGCGTCCGGTGCCAGATGAAAGACACTATCGGTCGGTGGAGTCGCTGGTCGGCGCCGGTACAGTTCGTCGCCGGTGAACCATTGTCGAAAGGTGTCACCGCCGGCTTGCGCATTACGGAACTGATGTACAACCCGGCGGACCCCGCGGATGGAAGAAACAACGACGACTATGAGTTCATCGAACTGAAAAATACAGGCGATATCTCCCTGGACTTAACGTACGTCTCTTTTGTCAATGGAATCACATTTGATTTCAACGACAGTACCATCACACGTGTTGAACCGGGCCAGTTTGTTCTTGTTGTCAGCAATATCGCGGCCTTTGAATCGCGCTACGGCCAATCCCTTTCCTCTATCATTGCCGGGGAATACTCGGGCCGGTTCGCCAATGGGGGCGAGTGTGTGGTATTGGTTGACTATTGGGACGGAACTATTGCGGAATTCGAATACGATGACGGCGATAACTGGCCGTCCCTGGCCGATGGAGAGGGGTACTCGCTCGTGCCATTGACCTCGGGATTGACCGAACAAGCTAATGGCGCTTTGAATGACGCCGCAAATTGGCGAGCCAGCACCAACAAAGGCGGTTCGCCCGGCATGGACGATCCGTAATACAAGAAAGAGGAAACTGATGTTACCTGGATCGTTTATTGTGAACCCAGTTTTTAAGTGTGGTCACTGAAAGGGTGTTAAGGATATCGGATTTTGTAGCCCAGCCGCGGGCAGCCGTCGCCACACCGAAGCCCATCAATCCCAGGCCGGCTACGCTATGTGCATCGGTCCCGATAACCAATTTCACGCCTGCGTCGATAGCCATCCGGCAATGAATATCCTTTAAATCCAACCGCCACGGATTGGCATTAATCTCCAGCGCCGTTTGGGTTTGTGAAGCGTGCTTGATAATAGCTTCCATATCGATATCCATTGTTTCACGTTGACCGATGAGCCGACCTGTCGGGTGCCCGATGCAGTTGACATAAGGATTATCCATCGCTTTTAGCGTACGGGTGGTTACCTTCTCACGCGGACTTGCCAGGCCCGAATGGACCGACGCGATGACATAATCCAAGTCAGCAAGCAATTTATTGTCGAAATCTAAAGCGCCATTGGCCAGGATATCGACTTCGCTACCCGCCAGGAGCGTAAGGCCTTTGAGTGACTCGTTGATCTTACGAATCTGCTTGATTTGACGGGCCAGTCGCTTTGGCGACAAGCCGTTGGCGATGGCCGACGATTTCGAGTGATCGGTAATACAGATGTATTGATAACCGAGGGCTTTGGCCGCTTCGACGAGATCGAGAATCTCGCTCTCACCATCGGAGGCTGTGGTGTGCATGTGAAAATCGGCAATAATATCTTCATATTCAATCACATCCGGCAGAGAATGATTCTTCGCCGCCTCGATCTCGCCGCGATCTTCGCGAAGCAACGGCTGGACGTAATCGAGACCGAGCTTCTGATATATATCCTCTTCCTTTGGCCCGGCGATCATCTTCTCCCCCTTGAACAACCCGTATTCATTTAACTTGAGTTTCGCTTTCACAGCGATCTCTCGCAATCGCACGTTATGGGCTTTCGAGCCGGTAAAATACTGCGCCGCGGCCCCGAAGCTTTCTTGAGGCACGACGCGTACATCCACATGCACACCCGTCGTTGGTGTGCGGATGATCACGGAGCCTTTTGTCGGCCCGGCGGCGAGAATTTCCCGGACGAATCCGGCGGTAGTAAATACCCGGATGATCTGCTCCCCGGCCTCCTCCGAGTCTTTACCCTTTTTCGTCGTGACGAGAATATCAATATCGCCGATGGTCTCAACACAACGGCGCAGCGAACCGGCAGTCTGGATTCGATGGATACCAGAGAGGTCTTCCAGGAATCTTTGAACTAACTCGGCCGCTTCCAATGCCTGATCCAGGCGAATTCGGCCTGTGGACTTTTCCAGAAACGCAATACCCCGTGCAATCCCTGCGGCCTTTTTATCCCCAAAGCCAGGTAAACTCGCGATGGATCCATTTTCAATTGCCGCTTTGAGTTCCGCGATACTCTTGACTTTTAAATGCTCGTACACGGCCTTGACACCTTTCGGCCCCATGCCGGGAATCGTAAGTAATTTCGGTAACTCCGGCGGAATCTTTTCGAGTAACTGCCGATGGGCGGTAATCGCGCCGGTTTTGATAAACTCTTCAATCTTGGCAAGGCTTGATTTGCCGATACTAGGAACCTTGGCCAGTTCACCTGTCGCCAGCAGAGTTTCGATGTCGGTGGGAATATCCCCAATCACGCGGGCGACTTTCCGATAGCTGTTGATCCGGAAGCGATCCTCGCCGAGGATTTCCATGATATCCGCCATCTGGTCGAAGAGTTCACTTAAAGTAGCATTTTTCATAGGCCCGATTATAGCGAGAATAGTATGAAATCAAAATGATAATTCACAGATCAGTGGTACAATAGATCGAGCGAATCTTAACGTCTAAAGAAATTGATGAGCCACATAATGAGAGTCAGGAGAATCGAAAGGAGGATACAGCTTGCGATTGGAATATAAACGCGCCAGTTCTTCGAGCCGAATTCCAGATCGCCGGGCAGCTTGAACAGCCCGATTCGGCCAAGCAGCAACATCAACGCACCGAGTAGTACAATAATCACCCCTGCTACGATGAGCCACTTTCCCATTTGCTGCGGACCAAAATTCATCCTTGAATCTCTGATATCCAACTCATACGACTTATTTACGAACAGTCTACTTCTTGGTGAATTTAACGTCTGGTAATCCTTGGAAATCGGCGTCCTGTGTCCAGAGGGTGGCGCCGTAAGTTCGCGCGGTCGCAAGAATCAAACTATCCGCCATAGGTAATTTGAACTCGGCGCTGAGCTTAACGGCATCCATCGCAATCGGCGAAGTCACGTCCACAACGCCGGCTTGATGCATCAAGGCAACGCCCTGCAGCGCTGCGTCCTCGCCCCGCTGTTGGAGAATCCTTTTGTAAACTTCGTATATATTTATTGTTGATACGATGAGATTTTCTATGTCTTCAATAGCTGTCGCAAAGAATTCTGCGTTCGGGCCATCGGCGAAATACTCCAACCATCCTGAGGAATCTACGAGATTCATATGCGGTCCTTGTCTCGTCGGATGTCTGTTTTGATACCCTTGAGAAATCCCCTCATATCCTTGATGTTTTGTAACAAGATAAACTCGATACGATCAGAAAAATGGAGGATCTGGAGCTTTTGGCCGGGCTGGATACCCAATCTCTGTCTCACCGCTTTTGGAATAACCACCTGGAATTTCGGGGAAACCGTTACCGTTACCATAAGAAAACACCTCTTTTTTAAGTTCACTTTACGATATACTATATCGATCATAAAAACGTATGTCAACATAAAAAATCTCACACTTTCTACAATTTCAAACTTTAACAATCCATCAGTTCCAGTAATCGTTTTAAGTGCTATAATATTTTCGATGAGGAAGACGAATTGTGTTATACGAATTGGCACGTCGGGGTGGTATTATGACCACTGGAAAGAGGTGTTCTATCCGACCGGATTGGCGAAAAGCAAATGGTTCGAGCACTACGCCCAACATTTCGACACAGTCGAAGTCAACAACACGTTTTATCATCTGCCAAAAGAGCAGACTTTACAACGATGGTACGAGATCGCTCCTAAAGACTTTCTCTACGCCGTCAAGGCGAATCGATTTATCACACACATCAAGAAATTAAAGGATGTTTCGGAACCGCTGGAACGCTTCTTCGAAAGAGTCAATTTATTGAAGGCCAGACTCGGCCCGATTCTCTACCAACTACCGCCCAGCTTGCATAAGGATTTGGACCGACTCGTCAGTTTTATCCAGCTTTTGCCCAAAACGAAAACCGCCGTCTTCGAGTTTCGTCACAAAAGCTGGTACGAGGACGATACCTTCGAGTTGATGAGTAAACTCGGCGTCGGTTTTTGCATTCATGACATGCCCGGCAAGGAATCACCGCGCATCGTTACCGGCGATATCATTTATGTTCGCTTCCACGGCACGACCGGCCGGTATGCCGGTAACTACCCTAAATCCGCATTACAAAACTGGGCTGACTGGCTCAAAGATCAGAGCAAAAAATCCCGCGCTATCTACGCCTATTTCAACAACGACATCGACGGCCATGCCATCAAAAACGCAAAACAATTAAAAGGACAGTTTCTATGAGATAACTCCTGAACATGGCTGGGATGTCACTTGCTGCATTGAAAAGCTGAGGATAAAAATTCGAAGTCGACGGATTCTTTGAAGCGAGGTTTGTCGCCCCAGAAGGTGTAGACGCCGAAACAGTGGTCGCCGAGCATCTCATCGTTGCGGATGTGAGATAAATAGAAATAGCCCGGCCGCATCCGACTAAACGCCCGGCCACGGATCAAAAAGTTTCCGAAATCGCCCGCGCTGGGATCGAAGGGAATCCAGCCATACCCTCGTAGATACACTTCGGCCCAATTGTGCTTTGGCGATTCCGAATCGAAACGCACGACATAGCCGGCAATGACCCGGGCCGGGAGGTTCTTCGCCCGACATAAAGCCACGAAAAGATCGGCGTATTCCGTACAATCTCCTTCGCCCCGCAGCAAGGCAATCACAGCACCCCGGTTCTGTCGGCTTGGGTCCGCATACTCCATGTGGTCAGTCACGTACTCGTATATCTTATGCACGACGTCCATTTCCGTCCGGCCCTCGATCCCGTCGGCAATCTCTTGTACGAGCTCGCTGTCCTTCTCTATATACTTTTCATGATTCAGAAATACGTCCAGGCCATCTTCCTCAGGAGGGATGTTTTTGCGATTCTTCATGGCCGTAAAGAGGTCGTACGTAAATAGTTCGGCTTTAATGCATATTGTCGCCTTGACTTGCTTCTCAGGACGTTCAAAAACAAATTCCGCATAACGCTTTCCGTCTCTTTCGATCATACGTGAGGGTTTCGGATCGTAGCTAATACTCAGGATGTCCTGTCTATCCGACTGGCTTTGCGGAAGGGGAACAAGAAAGCTGATCCGGTTTGTTTCACCGGTTATGGTGAAATCGTACGTTTGCTTTAGCTCGACCGTATTGCTTTGGTGATATATCTGTGGCGAAGCGTACGGAGCCATCTTTTGCCTGGCCGGGGAACGTTCTCCCACAGCGAGCAAACACATTAAGGTTATTAATGGCAATATCGTACGCATTCGATTCCGTTTCATTCAATATACCCTTTTTTTGATTATACCCTTTCCATGCAGAATAAGTTCATCTCGATGAATCCGGTAACAAATACGTCGCTTACGTTTGTTCAATCGGTGAGTACGTTCAAGCCTTTTTGAATGGCGTACTGACGGACGGTTTGGATTTCCTCTTTTGTCGGGCGACGGGCGAGGGGTGGATGCGAAGCAGCCTTGTAGCACGGACGGTATTGATCCATTACATTAATGGCCGTCTTTCGACTGACTTGTTCGGTTAAAAAGTCGATCACCTCGAAGCTGCCGGCCAAGTTCTCAGGCAAGACCAGATGTCGGACCAGAAGCCCACAGGTCGCGACGCCTCTTTCGGTTTGCAGATCACCGACCTGACGATGCATCTCTTTGACGGCCTCGCGATTGATTTGTGGGTAATCCGGTGCGGCCGACAGTTCTTCTGCGACTTTGGGATCCGAATATTTCATATCCGGCATGTAGATATCGATAAATCCGTCGAGGAGCTTGAGTATCTCGACCGAGTCATAGCCGCCCGTATTATATACCGTCGGCACGGTTAAACCGTTATTCCTGGCCAGCTTAATCGCCTCAGCCATCGCCGGGGTAACATGCGTGGGGGTGACAAAATTGATATTGCAGCAACCGTAATCCTGTAATTCGAGCATGGATCGAGCCAATTGTTCGACGGTGACTTGTTGCCCATGACGGTGGTGGCTGATATCGAAATTCTGACAGAAGATACAGCCCATGTTGCAGCCGGCGAAGAATACCGTACCGGAGCCTCCCCTTCCGACGAGGACGCTTTCTTCGCCGAAATGGGGCCCGATGGAGCTGATAACAGGCTCAACTCCTATGTCGCAAAATCCCGTTTGCCCTTTTCGACGATGGGTTTTGCACTGTCTTGGACAGAGCGTACAAGGATCTAAGGAATCCCACAGCCGTCGAACAGACTCATCTGGCTGATCGTGCATGGCCGATTCATGGTGGGGTAACCCCATGGGGTTGCCCGGGCGCCCGGGCAGGCACAGGGACCTGCCCCTACTTTGAGAACGCTGTTTTAATATCGCCTATCGAGACTCCAAGCAATGCTTTCGCAATCGGATCCAGCGACGCTTCCGAACCTTGCAAGTGGAAGGTTCGGTGGGTATGGGAAATCGAGTCGCCCGGTTGCAAGGCCGCCGCGGGAGACGATGTTTCCAACTCGTAGAAAGGACCGAGCGGCTTGGCGCCCGGCTCCGAGGGACCGTCGTTATACGAATTCACCACGTCGCCTTTATACGGCTCGTCCTGCAACTCCCACATCGAATTGACGTACTCCATAGGGACCTTCGGCTTGTTATACTGCACAATCGTCAGGACCTTATTGATCGCATCATAGCTGCCGAGCACGGGCTTGGATCGCTTCGGTGAAAGGCCGATCTTACTACGGTACTTGCCGTCCCCGCTGAAATACATAACGCCGTCTTTGATCACCAGGCGTTCCGCGGGGATTTTTCCGAAATAAGCATCGTTCACGATGGGCCCAAGTTCGCTTTCCGGACCGGTGACGTAGGGGACGACAACCGTGGTTTTCGGCGATGGATTGTACATTCCGAGAATCCAGATCGAGAGCAATCCTGTTTCCTTTGTCCAGGGTTTCTCGCCCGCATTGGTCATGGTGTTCTTCGATTCGTAGGCCACCATCTTGACCATCTCGACCGGCGTGATTCCCAGGGCTTCGACCGCTTCGTCCCGCTCGATGACGCGCACTTCGCGATCGACATGAACGTTGAAAACGACCTGGGAATAATTCTCCAGCGTCATATCCTTCTTAAGTATCGCAGTGTTCTGAGTCTTATTGACAAGCTGAAACGATTCGGTATCAATCGGCGCCGGTGTAAACCAATGATCGAAATCGAACGGCACGCCATGCTTGAAAAAGATCGAGTATTGCCCGCCTTCCGGCCCGATCCAGAAGCGATCTTCGCCGCCGAAAGCGTTGATATGCTCGTTAAACTTGCCGGAAGCAACGAGTTCACGATTGATCCAACCGAAACTCAATCCGTCCACCCCGGCCGCCGTGCTGGTCATCACCCGACCCTGCATCTTCGGTAAGACGGCCACCTGGCTGTCACCTGTTGCATCCGACAAAAGAACGACATCCGTATGCTGATTCAAAAATTCCATGTCGTCGCCAAATGTGTTTTTCGTCATTTTGATTTGTCC
>JAFGTG010000610.1 GCA_016934255.1 Sedimentisphaerales bacterium | reverse complement strand
CTCGCATCGGCCAGCAATTTCAATTTGACCTGCTCGCCGATCTCCTTACTGAATCGCTTTTCCAGCAGCCGGCGCGGCGCCCGCCCCTTCCGAAAGCCCGGCACCACGGCTTCTTTCCCCAGCTCTTCATACTGCTCGTCCGTGACCTTCTTGATCTTCGCTTCGGGGATCTCGATGACAACCTTTTTCTTGCAAGGTCCGGCATCTTCGACCGTTACGATGTTTTTGAGCTCCGGAGCCTCTTCCTCCTTAGCCTCTTTCTCCTGAGATTCGATCGTTTGATCTTCCTGCTCCAGTTCCGTTGTCTTTTCTTTCTTAGCCATGTTCGCTACTCCTCAGCGGTTCGCCAGGGTCCGTATTATATATAATCAGTTGTAGCCACGAAGGCACAAAGACACAAAGAAAAATAGAGATTAAAGAACAATGATTTAAAACTTAAAATTCCTTGGAGCCTTCGTGTCTTCGTGGCACCCATAAAAAATAAGGCTTCAGGCACACATTGCCTTAAGCCCGGCTTTTATGTCCTCATCCGGCACCGATCAAGCTCAGGTTCGCGCCTCATCGGTGCAAGACCCAAACGTATCGGAGACCAACGCCAAACTAACCTTAGCCGGTAACTCACCGATACTATTTCGTCGCTGGTATTTAGTATTGAGTCGCTGGTGCTTAGAAAAACGCTCGTTCTTAGAGTGCCTTATACACCCCCACTAACGACTAAATGCTATCGACTAACGACTACTCAAAGCGGGCGATGAGACTTGAACTCACGACATTCACGTTGGCAACGTGACGCTCTACCACTGAGCTACGCCCGCGTTTTAAGGCTCGTCGCCTAATGTCCATGCTCCGAACCGATGCCAATTATAGATTTTCTTATCGGCCATGCAAGGGCTTTTTTTGTAAAATTTTTGCCATTTATCGCGACAGAACCTCGCCCCGGCCTCCTTCCCGCCTCTTTTAATGAAAATCTTCCTGTACCTCCTTCCAGCAATTTTCATATAATATCATTGATTGATAATCGAGATATCATGGAACTTATCGGAATCGGGAACCAACGCAGAGAAAGGTTGTTGGAAAGATGTTTTCGAAACATTCCACAATAAAAGAAAAGCTGGTTTACACACTTTTGTTCTTATCTATACTCCTGAGCCTCTTTGCCGTCATTTACTCCGTCAGAACCTCAGAACCGAATAGTATATTGGCCGCCGAAAATGAAACGGACCTGGCCAACCAGGCGCCATTCGAACCGAATGATCCGAACGATAAACGGGCCGTTCGACCGCTTCACACGCATCCGGCCTTTTCCGAACGAATCGAAGAGCGTCTGCGAATGGTCGAAACGCAAATCGAAGCCAGAGACGTCAATGACCCGAACGTCCTCAAAGCGATGCGGACCGTGCCCCGGCACGCCTTTGTCCGTCCAAGCGAACAACGATATGCCTACGCCGATTATCCGTTACCCATCGGCTACGACCAGACTATCAGCCAGCCGTACATCGTTGCGTTCATGACCGAAGCTTTGAAGCTCGATCCGAATTCCGTCGTTTTCGAGGTCGGGACCGGCTCGGGTTATCAGGCCGCCGTCTGCGCCGAGATATGCAAGGAAGTCTATTCCATTGAGATCGTCGAAGAATTAGCCAAGACCGCTAAAACACGATTGAAAGAACTGGGCTACCCGAACGTCTTCACCAAGGCCGGCGACGCCTTCTTCGGCTGGCCGGAGCACGCCCCGTTCGACGCGATCATCGGCACGGCCGCCGCCGGACGCATTCCAGAACCCTTGATCGAGCAGCTCAAGCTGGGCGGACGAATGATCCTTCCCTATGGCAGTCCATACGGTTTTCAACATTTGGTCGTTATCACGAAAGATAAGGAAGGTAAGCTGCAACGTAAAAACGTCATGCCCGTCCGCTTCGTCCCCATGACCGGCGAAGTGCAAAAATCCAAATAATCCAAAGGCCGCCTTCCCGTCTTGGAAACCTGGTTTATTTGATCGGCCCTCTGCGCGAAAGGGGCCAATAAATCTTGTAGGCCTTACCAATTACATCGCCCAGGGGAACAGCACCGAAAGCCCTGCTGTCCCAACTATTCACGCTGTTGTCGCCGATAACGAAAACATGATCCTCCGGCACCTCATACGGCTCTCCTTCCATCCCGAGGAAATCCCTTGGGGGATACTCGATGCCTTGGAGAGCTGGAAGTTGGACTTTTTGCCCGTCGATGTAAAGAATCTCGTCCTTGATTTCGACGATCTCACCTGAAAGCGCCGCAATACGCTTAATATACGGGATATTGGGATCATTCAGTGACTTGAAGGTTATCACATCGCCGCGACTCGCAATGTATTTCCCGCTTTTTCTGACAAGAATCCTATCGCCGGGAACAAGGGTGGGTTTCATCCCTTCAGTAGGCAAGACAAACGCTTCAACAACATAGGCTCTGAATGCAGGACGACTATAACCATATAACAGATGTAAGCATAGGATAAAAATGACAATACTTATTATCGGCTTATTGGACGACTCTCGTCGGATCGGCGCCGATCTGTACGCAAGATAACAAACCAACACGGAAAAAACCGCCCACAAGCCGTCATCCAACAACGGATACTTCAAGTCGACGATCAGTAGAATTCCCGCGGTAATCACAAATCCGATTCCCGTTAACCACTTCTTAAGGTATATTTGGCCGAGTCCCGGAATCAGGTCCGAGAGAAAGAACGCCAACCATGCGTCTTTACTGTGCTTCCTTTCGATTTCGAAATGTTCCGGATTTGGCCTTCTCGCACATCGATAAGCATCATAAAGGTTCCAAATCCAGATCGCCTCAAGAACAAGATACAGACCGGCTCCAAACAGTATGTCACATGTCGGGCTAAGGATAGACCAGACCAATAAACCTGACAGCAATCCTTCTGTGAGTATCAGAAAACCGCCCCGCCTTATCCTTCCTGTATAGATTTGCCCGATTCCGAAGAAAAATGAAGACAGGATTACGGCAAACCAGGGCTCCTTGGGATGGTCTCGATTCTTCTCCATGATTCCTCTCCCAAATAGTCGTGTCGATTCGCATTTTCGCTTGCCTTTGATTGTCCATATCATCCGTCCATGAGCGTATCAAAGAACCGCTGAAAACTCAAGGAAATCTATCCCCACACGAATATGCTCACTCTGCCCCAAAAGGAAACGCAGAAAAACAGATGCAAAAATCCGATGGAATGATTAATATACTCAAACTAACTGTTTTGGGACTGAAGACTGAAGTAAGTTTTTCAGTAACAATAATATAATTTGTCATTCCCGCGAAAGCGGGAATCCACTCAGTTCGTTACGTTCCTGGATCCCTGCCTTCGCAGGGATGACAACACGAATCGGCCCGAATGAGTAATATAACTCATTCAGATAATGAATCGCATTGTCCGAAAGAATTGAAAATATAAACAGATGGGAATCGATCATGTCAAAGGAGAAATTACCCACGTCGCGCTGTCAACACGCCGGCCATACTCAACACCTGTGCGCCCTGGCCGACCAGTATTTTCACGTCAACTGCCCCGACGAATTCCGGGCGATCGTCAAGGACGCGAAACTTAAATGCCAGTTCTGCGGCCGGGTAGCGAAGAACCGTAAAAATCTGTGCTATCCGACTGAGTTATAAGGGGAGTGGTTTCAAATCCGATGATACGAATGAATACATGTTCGGATATGAAGGAAATTCTCGCACCGGGCGGGCCGATCTCGAAATCCCTGGGTAGTTTCGAGGTCCGACCCGAGCAGGTCCGGATGGCCAGTGCGGTCCAGAAGGCCCTCCTGGACGGCCGACATTTAGCCGTCGAGGCCGGGACCGGCGTCGGCAAAAGCTTCGCGTATCTGATTCCCGTCGCGGATTTGGTGCATCGCGGGGCGGGCAAAGCCGTCATCAGCACGTTCACGATTACTCTCCAGGAACAACTCGTTCACAAAGACATCCCGCTCTTACAGAATTGCCTGCCACAGGACATTAACGCCGTCCTGGCCAAAGGCCGGGGCAACTATCTCTGCCTGCGCCGGCTGAAATTTACCGTCCAACGGCAACAAGTCCTTTTCGAACAGTTCGCTTCCGACATCGAGCGAATCGGTCAGTGGGCCGAGGAAACCGAAGACGGTTCGCTGAGTGACCTGCCGTTTTTGCCCCATCATCGGATCTGGGACAAGGTCAACAGCGAGCACGGGAACTGTCGCGGCCGCAAGTGCCCGCATTTCCAGGATTGCTTTTACTGGCGCGCCCGAAGACGATTGGAGACGGCCCAAATCATCGTGGCCAATCACGCCCTGCTGTTCAGCGACCTGGTGCTCAAGGACGAAGGCGTGCAATTGCTGCCCGACTACCGGTACATCATCATCGACGAAGCGCATAATATCGAGCGCGTCGCTGAGGATCATTTTGGTATCAACATCAGCAACCACCGAATTCGCTTTCTGCTCGACGGACTCTATAATACTCGGACCCGCAAAGGGCTTTTGGCCTTCATGGGCGCCGATGAAGCAATTGGCGCCGTCGGCCAGGTCGGCAGACAGGCCACACGCTTCTTCCACCGCGTTCGCGAGTGGTATGATGGCGCGAAACAGGAAACCAATGGCCGATGTCATCGCAATTGTATCGAAGATACCCTCTCGGGCTACATAAGGAATCTCAGGTCGGAATTGGTCAAACTGGGTCGAGGTATTAAGGATGAGGATGAAAAGTTCGAGATTCAACGTTACACCCATCGCAGCGAAGCCTTAGTTCAAGACCTGGAAACCTTTTTGCAGCAAAAGCAGGCCGATTACGTCTATTGGGTTGAGGCCAATGAGAATCGCACGACGACAGTACGCTTAAGAAGTGCGGCGGTGGACGTCGGACCGGACGTCAAACGATGTCTGTTCGAGAAATACGAATCCGTCATCATGACGAGCGCGACGTTGAGCACCGGCAAAGAGGAAGATCAGTCCGGCTTCGATTTCTTCGCCGGGCGCATCGGCCTGGACGATTACGACGCCCTCAAGTTAGGCTCGCCGTTCGAGTATGAAAAGCAAGTCACGATGTACATCGAGAAAGACCTGCCGAATCCGAACGACAAAGCATTTATCGAAGCCGCTGCAGAGGTACTGAAAAAATATGTACTCAAAACACAAGGCCGGGCCTTTGTGCTTTTCACGAGCTACGTCATGCTCGACCAAATGGGTGAAAAACTCTCCGCATGGCTTGCGAAAAACCATATCGAGTTGCTCCGGCAGGGATCGGACGTGGACCGAACCTCGCTTTTAAAACGCTTCAAGGAAGACGGCAATAGCGTCTTGTTCGGAACGGACAGCTTCTGGCAAGGCGTGGACGTGCCAGGCGAAGCGTTATCCAACGTGATGATCGTCCGCCTGCCGTTCGCCGTGCCCGATCAACCGTTGCTGGCCGGTCGGCTCGAACAAATCCAGCAGCGCGGCGGCAATCCCTTCCGCGATTACCAACTCCCCTCGGCGATCATCAAGTTCAAGCAGGGCTTCGG
>JAFGTG010000609.1 GCA_016934255.1 Sedimentisphaerales bacterium | reverse complement strand
GGAGCCACGGATCTCGGCGAAAATTATGTTCAGGAAGCAGGACAGATATACAGCGCCTTGGAGAAAACCGCCACGAAAGTCAGATGGCATATGATCGGCAACTTGCAAACGAACAAAATCAACAAGGCCCTCAGAATTTTCGATGTCCTTCAGACGATCGACTCTTTGCCAATGGCCGTCGCCATTGATAGAAGGGTCGAAAAAGCAAGAAAGAAACGAGTTCCAGTCTATATCGAAATAAACATTGGCAGCGAGTTTTCAAAAGCAGGCATAAAGCCGGCCGAGCATGAACCGTTTGATGAATACGTTGAAGAATTTGTCCGGGCTCTGTCGAAGCTGGAGCACCTCCGATTGGAGGGTTTCATGACCATGGGACCTCGCTTTGGCAATCCTGAAGACGTCAGACCCTACTTTAGAAGGACAAAAGAAATCTTCGAGAAAATCAAGAGGCTCGATCTTCCGAATATAAACATGCAGTATCTCTCTATGGGTATGACAAATTCATACAAAGTGGCTATTGAAGAAGGCTCCAATATGGTCCGAATTGGAACGGCTGTATTTGGAGGAAGAAAATCTGAGTGAGATTCAATGATAAAAGAAAAAGCCATTTTCTGTCGGAGAATGTTGTATGATCCGATCCGGGAGAAGCTGTTATGAAGAACAGAAACTACATCATTGTTATCGTGGTCTGTCTGGTCTTGGCCGGTCTTATTTTTTATGCCACTCGTTCGAACAACGTTGGGGGCATTGAAAGCTTGGAAAGCGGTAAGTTGATTTGGGTCAAGTGTAGCAACCCCGACTGCGGCGCGACCTATCAGATGGACGAAAAGGACTACTTTCTGCAGATACACGAACAAACGCGAGCCCATCCGATGGCCCTGCAGACGCCGGCGCTGGTCTGTAAAAAATGCGGAAAGGAAAGTGTCTATAAGGCCTTTAAATGTGAAAAATGCGGCACGATCTTCTTCTCAGGAGCGGTTCCCAACGATTTTGCAGACCGGTGTCCTGTGTGCGGCTACAGTAAGACAGAAGCTATCCGGGAAGCCCGAAAAGCGTCCCCAGGGGACTCATAACCGCTTCGACGTGTAAAGGAATCAACATATTACAGAAAAGCCATGTCATACAATCCTGGACCCTCCTGACGATCACATTGAACATCCAATGGAATGGTGGGAAGGAGAGGGGGGAATCCGCTTTTTCAAAAAAATCGGACTCACATCAGGACAGACTGTTTTGGATTTTGGTTGCCGAGTCGGTCATTATGCCATCCCGGCGGCCAAAGTCGTCGGCAATCAGGGAGTGATTATCGCCATAGATAAAGAAACGCATGACCTGAACGAATTGGAGCAAAAAGTCAGAGCGCATCAATTACAAAATATAACGATGATGAAAACGTTGGGCCAAACCACATTAGATATCGAAAGCGAATCGATCGAGGTCGTATTGTTTTACGATGTCCTTCATTATTTGGAAATAAGTGACCGGAAAAAGCTCTATCGAGAAGCTCAACGTGTTTTGAAACGGGATGGTTTGCTTTCCGTCTATCCCAAACACACCCTGGAAGATGAACCCACACAGGAATTCAGAGGTTTAAGTCTAAACGACGTTCAAAAAGAGATTGAGGATTCTAACTTTATCTTCGAGCGCAAATTTTGCGGTATGATAAGTCACGATGACGGCTTGAATAACGGTTGCGTGTTGAATTTCAGAAAGGGTACGGGTCCCCCATGAGGGTAATCATTCTTTATGATAACAATGCCCAGACGGGATTTGAGTCAGGCTGGGGTTTTTCCTGCCTGTTAGATCACACCCAACGAATTCTTTTTGATACCGGGGACGACGGTCGAAAACTCATCAACAACTTTGGAAAAGCCAGCATCGATCCCTCGACTGTAAATAAAGTCGTGCTCTCGCACAACCATTGGGACCATATTGATGGATTGAAAGGCTTCCAGAAGTTCAACTCCGAAGCCGAAGTGATCCATCCGGACGGTTTTTCAGCACCTACAGAAATATCCCCGGGTATCTTTTCGACAGGCGCACTCGGGGGGAATCCCAAGGAGCAATCCTTGGTGGTGAAAACGAAAAAAGGCAATATCGTTGTTACGGGCTGTGCCCATCCCGGTTTGGAGAGAATCCTTCAAACAGCGAAAAAACTGGGTCCTGTTTACGGTGTCCTCGGTGGTTTTCACGGCTTCTCTAAGTTCGCTGAACTGGAAGGCATTCGATTGATCGCTCCCTGCCACTGTACGCAGCACACGGAACAAATAAGGCAAGAGTATCCCAATCAATTCAAACAAATTATGGCCGGCAGTATTTTGGAAATATAGACGTGTGTATTGATAAATGGATCACGGTGGCTACATGGAGCAGAGAAACATGGTAATAAAACTACTACTTGGTGTCTTGATCGGGGGAGCTATCGGTGGCGTTATGGGCTATTTCGGCAAGTGTTCATCCGGGACGTGCCCCTTGACGGCCAATCCTTTTCGCGGCGCCCTTTATGGAGCCATCGTAGGGGGCTTATTGGCCTCGGTGCTATCGGATCGGCCACAAGAAGAAATGACGCCGTCGGTGAATAAACAGGCCGTTTCTCATGAAGGGGTAGGATCGCCGGAAAGCGCAAAAGATTCAGGCATCATCCACATTGATAACAAGGCTGATTTTGAGGCCAAGGTGCTTCAAGCAAGCGGTGTTTTTCTCGTCGATCTTTTTTCCAATCGCTGTCCTCCGTGTCGGATGCTCGCACCGACCATAGCCTCGCTTGCTGAGAAATACAGCGGTAAAGTTACTGTGTGTAAAGTCAATATCGACCGCGCCCCGGTGATCGCCCAAGACTATGGCGTCATGGCTATCCCCACAGTGCTCATCATCAAAGGCGGCAAGGAGGTCAAGCGTCTGGTGGGATTACGACCCGAAAGTGCGTATGCAAATGAATTGGACGGGCTGGTCGCCAAATGATGTATGGCTCATAAGGTAGGCGTTGAATAAACAATGTTCGCAACATTGTTCGCGTGACGAACAAGTTGAAAGACTAAAACAAGAGCGGCATATGGAAGCTTTGATTGATTGGTTATTACGACGGAAACATGTAGAACATAAGAAGGACCAGGGGATTCGTTTGGCTGTCCAAACCATCGAGGGATTACAGGGAAGAACGTTTTCATGCCCTGAAGCAACACCCGAGGCGTCGGGGATTCCTCGAGAAAAGATACTGGAACTCATCCAGAAAGAGCTGCCGGCCCATTACGACTATACCACACGCGTAAAAACGTATTTCAACAGAAAAGGCATTCCACAAGCACAAATAGAAATCATTGGAAGTATTGGCATGTCGAACCGATATAATCCCCTGGACAGGACATTTCACATTACCAGCGAACCTCCCAATTCCCATTCTCCCGAAAAAGAGTAAATGGAATACAGATTAGAACCGGCAGGTTTCGGTCATCGGTTGGGGGAAGGTTTTAGATCATGGTCACGGAGAAACCATCAAGAAAAATTTCAAACAAACGGGATATTGGATTGTCAAATCATCTCGCGTGGCCGTCTGTCTGAGCATCCTGATTATGCTGATCTGGACGGCGGCTGCTCACGGACAACTGGGGATGGGAGATCGTAAAGAGAGCATGCAACAAAGGCGGCAACCTCGCTTGGTTCGCCTCTCAGGCACATTGCAGCAGTTCCGGACGCATCCCTGTGAGAGCACCACCGGCAAGGCGGAACTCGGAACATATCTGATTCTCGAAGACAAAGAAAAATGGAATTAAGATAGCCTGAAAAATGTGACAGATTTCATTCAGACGAGATGACCGTTACACGATTAGTCATAAAAGAGATTCTCCATAGCAAGTTCAATTTTGGATTGGGCTTGCTGTCCGTGTCCGTGGCTGTGGCCTGTTCCGTGGGTTCGCTAACTTTAATGAACAAACATGTTATGCGAACGCAAATGATGCTCGACAACAAAAAGACCGAGACGCGGGAAAAGATGCGAACGATGGAAGAGGATATTAAAAAAGCGATGCAAAAGCTTGGATTTAATATTGTCATTCTTCCGAAGGAACAGAACCTTAGCGATTGGTATGCTGAGGATTACGGGGCGAAGTATATGCCGGAGCATTATGTCGCTCACTTGGCACAATCCAAGATACTTACGATCGAACATCTGACCCCGAGAATACGCCGGAAGGTGAACTGGCCGGAGACTCAATGGGCGGTGATCCTCGTAGGCCTATCGGATAGCGAGGGGTGTATGGCTGAGCATGGTCATGATTTGGCTTATAAGCCTATTTCCCGAGGAAGAATTGTTTTAGGCCACGAAGTGCATCAGGGACTCGGTCTGAAAGTCAGTGATGAAATTCGGTTTATGGGCAAAGAATTTGTGGTCGATGCGTGTCGCAAGGAGATGGGCACGGAGGAGGATATGACGGTATGGATGGATCTACAAGAAGCACAAGAGCTTCTTAATAAAGAGGGATGGATCAATGAAATTCTCGCCTTGGAATGCCGCAGTGCCTGGGCGAATCTTCCAAAGATAAGGGCCGAAATCACGAGGATTCTTCCAGAGACGCAGGTTGTCGAGAAATCATCCGATGTGCTTGCCAAGATTCATGCTTACATCAAGGTGGAAGAGGAAGGAAAAACGGCTATTGAGAGAGAGCAAGAGAATATCTCTCGCATGAAAGCCACATGGAAGCGTTTTGCATTCATTTTGGGTCCGTTGGTTTTGGTGATCTCTGTGGTATGGATTAGCTTGCTGGCTGCAGGAAATGTACGGCGACGGCAGGTGGAGATCGGTATTCTTCGCACGTTGGGTTTCCGCTCATGGCAAATCCTTTATGTTTTTTTATCAAGAGCCGTGCTCATGGGGCTTTTGGGAGGGCTTCTTGGTTTTATAGTCGGGCGTTGTCTTGCCCATAATTACCAGGAGCCGATGAGGCAAATCCACAGCGGATGGCTATTTTCGTTCGGCCTGTTCGGCCTGGCGGTGCTTGGATCGGTCGCCATCGCGGTCGCTGCAAGCTGGATTCCTGCGATGCGTGCGGCCCGCCTGGATCCTGCAGTCACCTTACGGGAAGAATAGCCGGACGGATCGCCGTGAAATTATTGGGAAGGAATCAACTATGAAAATACACCATATCGTATTCAGGGAAATGCTCTACCGGTGGCGGAGTTTCGCCTTAGGCCTTTTCGCTATGGCAGTTGCTGTCGGTTCACTGATCGGAGCGTTAACGCTCTTGAAAGTGCACGAATATCAAACGCAAAAAATATTGCATGAGAAAGAGGAAGAAACCCAAAAAAAGATGGCGGTTCTGAAAGATGAAATGCGCAAAGCGACATTAAAATTGAGCTTTAATCTTTTGATCCTCCCCCAAAAACAGAGCATTCGCGATCTGCATATGCAAGGCTACCCTTCGGAATATATGCCGGAAGAATACGTGACGCGTTTGGCGGATTCGGGGATTGTCTTGGTTCGCCATTTCTTACCCACGCTGCAACAAAGAATAAAATGGCCGGAAAGAAAGCGTACAATCACTCTGGTGGGAGCACGAGGTGAAGTCCCTAATCTTCATAAAAGTCCGAGGCAGCCTCTCGTTGAGCCGGTTCCGGAGGGAACCATCGTATTGGGGTATGGATTGCACCAGAGTCTCGATCTGCACGTAGGGGATAAGGTCACGCTTCTTGGGAGGGGATTCACGGTTCATAAGTGCTATGAAGAACGAGGCAGCAAAGATGATTTTACGGCGTGGATTCACTTACGAGCGGCGCAGGAGCTTCTCCAAAAAGAAGGTATGATCAATGCCATTCTGGCTCTTGAATGTGTTTGCTCGCAAATGGAGGGCCTGCTGCCAAAAGTGCGTCAGGAAATCGAGCAGATCCTTCCGGGCACACAGGTTATTGAGCAAGG
>JAFGTG010000608.1 GCA_016934255.1 Sedimentisphaerales bacterium | reverse complement strand
TCGTCTGCTCGGCATACGGCGGCATTAAGTAGCCGACCTGCGCGCCGTTGTCGGCCACGCCATAACCATCGATCCAGTGTTGCCAGATCGCTTCGCCGTCCGCGTCGTTATCCGTATAGCTCTCGAAATCATCGACCAGAAGATAAGCGCCGACCGTGAAACTCCAAACGGGGCCTTTAACGGTATTGCCGGCGTACACCTCATCCACGCGCCAATAGTACGTGGCGTTCGCTTCGAGCAGTCCGGCGTCATAGCTTTCCGCGCCAAGCGTCCTGGTTCCCTTGTACTCAGGTGAGGTTGAATCGGCGCTGCGTACGGCATCCTTGTCCAATCCAAGATACACTTGATGCGACGTCGCATTACTCGCCGCCGTCCAGCTTAGAGTTGTCGCCATCGTCATATCGGTGGCACCGTTGGCCGGCTGTGGATTGCCGACGGCGCCCGGCGTTGTAAAGGTCCACACGTCCCCTTTATAGGTGCCGAGACCGTCAAATTCATCGACTCGCCAGTAATACACCTTTTCAACTTCGAGCGAGCCGGGAGAATAGGACGCCGTTCCGCGCGGGACGCCGACGGTGGCGTTATTGACCTCATCATAATCGTCGCCGAAGTAAATAGTATGCAGTTTCGAACCGTAGCCGGGCGTCCATGTTAGGGCGACGGTCGTATCGGCAATCCCGGACCCGTCGGCCGGATTCGGATTGTAAGCCGTTTTGGGCGGGATCGAGAAGCTCCAGATGTCCCCTTTCCAGGGACTGTTCGGATCGGCCTCGTTAACCTCGTCGATTCGCCAGTAGTAGGTCGTACCCGGAACAAGACCCTCGGGATAAGCGTAACCCGGAAAACCGGCCACGTAGAAGGTGCTTGTCTGGTTGCCGCGGAAGGTATCCGCCGCTCCCTCGTTTACCAAGTCATAATCATTACCCAGATATATGTCATGCGAAACGGCGCGTCCGCCCGGCTTCCATGAGAGGGTCACCCAGGTATCATGATGCATCGTGCCGTCTCCCGGATCGGGACCATAGGCATACGGCCATACTTCGCCCGCCATCGTGCCCAGAATCTCGGCTTCCGAGAGGGTATGGTTGTAAATGCGAACTTCATCGACGGCGCCGTCGAATACATTGACCCAGCCGTCCTGGCCGATGAAGAAAGTGGAATCGCCGCTGGTGATCCCGGAGATGTTAGCTGATTGCGTCTCTTCTGCATTCAGATGGCACTTGATCGTGGTGCCGTCGAATGTCCCGACGATGTGATACCATTCTCCCGGAGTTAAATTCTGCTGGACATCGACCCATGTGGAGCCTTCGGGATCTCCGTTGAACTGGAATCCCATATAACTACCGCCCGGTGCATTGTATCGAAGTTGCCAGCTCCACGTGGCGCCCGATTCGGCTCTACATGCCGGGCCGGCATTGGGGCCTCCTTCTCCGGCCGACGCCGGTCGCATCCAGAGCGTAATCGAAATCTCGTCGGTCAGGTTCAGGCTCTCGTCGTTTCCGCAATCGACGAAATCGCTCGTGCCGTTGAATTCCAACGCGCTACCCGCGACGCCTACAACCCACTGCGGATTGCCTCGGAGGGTTCCGTCGTTGCCGTATCCGCTGGTGTCTGTTGCGGTTGTGCCCGAGCCTTCGTTGAGTCTCCACCAACCCACGATCTCGGCCTGGGCGGCGCTGATAAAAACGAGACCAAACACCAAACCAAAAGAATATGAATAGATCATTTTTCTACACATAATAATCCTCCTTCAAAATAGATTTTCAATTAAGAACGGCTCATTCCTCTTTCCATTTGCATGTACGTCGTTCCTGCGTATCGGGGAGAGTGTATGATCCGGTGCCACCTCCTTTCTTTGAAAAGACCGATATGACGAATCCAAAACCGCAAAAAAAGACAGCTAAAACTTCGCCGCTCGAAACAAACGGGTTCAAAAACTCATTTATACCACATTAATCCGTTTCTCGTCAAGGAAAATCACCCTGTGTATAGGGGGGAAATGCAAGATACCCTCACATTTTCATCGCAAGGGCCCGAGCGAGTGTAACGGCCCAGCCGGCGGTAATGATAAAGAAAAGGGCCAGCAGTATATACCTGATTTTGATCTCGGTGAAGAAACGCTGGATGAAGTGAAAATAGATACCTGAGACCGCAACGACGAAGGCCAATAGTGCGACGACAACCATGACGGAACAAATCAAAGCTCCGGCCGGTTGAATGTAAAAGGCCTCGAAGATTCTTCCCTGGGCGAAAGTCAGCGCGGCTGTGGTCCAACCGCATGTCGGACACGGCAGGCCGGTCGTTTGCTGCAATCCACAATAACCGAGCCAGCGTCCCATATCGACCTCGTAATGTCCCGCTACGGCAAAGACGCCGAAGAACGCCACGATCGCCGCACTGAGCAGTGCGGCAATAAGCCGCTGTCGTGGCGTCGCCCGTGGTCTGACGTTACGATGGACGACGGACGGTGGACGAAAGGACGAAGGGGATAGCTTCACTCGTCCCTCGTCCTTCGTCTCTCGTCCGTCGTTTCCCTCGATCCGTTCTCTGCTAACGGAATTTTGTTGGCTTGTTTGCATCATGGCGTTAGAATAGCCCAGCGCAGTTATCATGTCAAGATTGGAAACGGACCAGAACGATATGGTATTAGAGCAGAAAGATTTGAGCAGGATGTTGGAAACGGCCATCGTTGCCGCGCGCTTGGCGGGCCAGCGGGCGATGGAGGAGATCGACTATACGAAGACGTCCTTTAAAAGCGCCACAGAGCTGGTCACGCAGACGGACGCTCGCTGTCAGAAAATCATTATCGACCGGATCAAAGAGAACTATCCCGACCATGGCTTTATCGGCGAGGAAGGGGAGGGAGGCAAATTGTTTAAGCAACCTCCGCGAGGTGAGGATTTAATCTGGTGGGTCATCGATCCGATCGACGGGACGAATAACTTCTCCCACCGCATGTTGCTTTTTGCAGTGAGCATCGGTGTGATGTACGAAGGCGAGCCAATCATTGGCGTGATTTTCGAGCCGGCCACGGAATCCATGTTCACCGCCGTCGTGGGCGGCGAAGCCCACCTCAATGGCCGGCGAATCACCGCCAGCGAGGACGAGATGGATAAATTCGCCAGCGTGGGTTTGGATAGTCATTTTGAGAACGATGTTCCGGCGTGGGCCTGCGAGTTGATACAACGGACGCGGTTTCGAAATCTCGGTACGACGGCTTTGCAATTGGCCTATGTCGCGAAGGGCAGCCTGGTCGCTACGATTGCGAATACGCCCAAGTTGTGGGACTTTGCCGCCGGGCTTGTTATCGCCGAGTCGGCGGGCGCCGTCACGACGGATTGGCAGGGGCAGAGAATTCTCCCTATCGATCTGGATCAATATTCGGGACAGATGTTTCCGATTTTAACGGCCAGCGAAAAGGTTCACCCTCAAATCATACAAATGCTAAGACATTGACGATTTTCGATTGTCGAATGTCGATTTATTTCCGCTTCGCAGTTTGACGGGATTTGGTCATAATTGCGGTCAATTCATTCGCTTCGGCAAGTAATTTCGCTACGGAGTGTATTTTTACGATGTTAGCTTCCACAAGCATCTCAAGCCAGTATGCCGATTCATCCGCTTCTTCTTCAACGATACCGAGTTTAGCGATGAATTCTGCTTTCGACCTGCCGCGGCACGCCGCACGGTAATTTGCTCCTACAGAAGTTCCGCAGCGTAATAGTTGATTACCTATCATCGAGGCCGTCTTGGTATTTGAAAGGTGTTGTACAAGTCGAATCACTCGAAGGCCAAATTGTTTCGTCCTCTTTTTAAGATCATCCGGAGACATAAGCCTTTATCCTCCTCTTTGAAGAGAGTTTCTTTCCCTTACAATCGACACTCGAAAATCGGCAATTGAAAATCCGTTATCTCGGATCGGGGACGGAATGTAGGGCGATGATTCTCACTTTATCATCTAATGAGGCGACCTGGCTGCGGTCGAAGATGGCTAAAACTCTTTTCTGGGGACCCGTTGCACCGATGCGAACGAGGATGTAGGCGGTGAAGATGTCACTTCGCACCGTAATAATATTGCTGATGCGTGAGAAAATCACGTCCCGTTCTTCGAAGTCGCTGATGGCGCCGTCGCTTGGCGTCAAATCAGGCAACTGGGGCAGATCGACGTCCACAAAAGCCGTACCGTACGCATAGTAACCCATTGCAGGAACCTGCATGAGCGCACTGATCCCCTCGAAAGCGCCGTCGATTGTGTCCCGATAGGTAGCGATCTCCCGGGCTATTTCAGTCTGCATCCAGGGTAACTGGGCGAGCACGAACCAGGGAGCGGTGTTGATGTTGATTCGACCTTTGATTCGGGTTTCGTACTCGGAGTGACCGTAATTCGTTGGATCGATAACCGTGAGATAATTGAAAATCGATGCGAAGATCGGATTTTGCAGATTCAGCCGGATCTCCTCTTCGAGAGGTTCGTCTGCAAGTCTCAGGCCGATCATGTCATTCGGTTCTTCACTTGGGCCGACGATCAGCGCTCTGGCGATATCACCGATGGAGACGAACGTCCCGGTCGCATTGGCAAAATTATAAAAGTTATAATTTTTTCGATCTGCGGGGGACTGGTTATCAATGCCTAATGTGTTGTTGGGCTCGGCGGCCATCTCCTGATAGATGATATTCCAGTTCGTGTCCGCCCGGCCGTAGATCTGGTCGAGGTCGTTCGAGTCATTCGGATCGAACCAGGAGGTTAGCGTGAGTTGCCGATCAAGGTAGATATCCTGGTCCAATACCGTTCTGAGCAGATAGACGTCGAATTTCTCCCTTAACGTAAAGGCGGGGGGGTCTGAATCTTCGATGAGATTATACGTTGCCAGCACTAAATTCGGGTCTTCTTTGCCGCCGCCGGTCGAGATCAGGTCGGAGACGTCAAACGCTTCCGAAGCAGCAAAATTGTTGGTGAGGACAAACCGGCTGCCGTCCGCAATTGCATGACCCGTCAGGTTGATCGTGTTTACACGTTCGCCGTTTCGCCGGCGGATCTCGAGCTTGAAGTCGCCCAGCGGGGTGTCCACGTCGAAGGGATTGTAAAGCTCGATCGCAAAATAGTTTTTCGATGGTTCGTTCGCGGCCGTATCACTGATGATAACACCGATTTCACTGATGAAAGGCTGTGCTTCTGTACCGTAATAGGTCTTCTCACCGGACGACAGGACCGTGACGTCCGCGTCTTCGTCTCGCAAGTCGATGATATTCACCGTCAGTTGGGCCGCGACACTGTTATGATCGGTGACGACGCCGTTGGGTTCGTTGCTCTGAAGTCCCCGGCGTAACGCTTCGTATAACAGGTTTTCGTTGGCATAGTTGACGTTAATCATCTTTCCGTCGTTGAGGGTTATTCCATCGGGATGGACGGTCCGATCCATATTATGAATCGTGGCAATATGCCGATAGTTGTAGTTCGGATCATAAACGTTTGCGTCGCCGATACGCTCGAACCAGGCATCCAGTGTGGCTCCCGATGAGGTGATGGGAGTGGAAAAAGCGTCGGCCCTGAATCGTCCTCCCCACTGCTCCAGGCGCGTATCGATATCCTCGTGATTGAGCAGAAATCGGTATCGAAGCTCCAGCTCGTCTGAAATGTCGAAGGGGGTATAGGGACCGTTCGGCTGGCCGTATTGCCAGATGACATTCTCTTCATAGCTTTGTAAATCGTATGGATTAAGACCGAGATCGGGATTGGCTCTTGCTACGAGAAGATCGGTTTCATCGGCGGTTGTTGGATACTCGTCCGGGACGCTGGCGAGGGCCATAAGGTTGATCTGCATCTGGCTCGATCGTCCCAAATCCAAAATGGACGAATTCGGATCGTTCGGATCGAACGTGAATCCGGTGTTGACATTAAGCATCCCGCCATTATCGATGATCCGAATCGCGGCGAAAATCGGTTCGCCTTTACTGCTGCTAATATTCGGCACGACCGCCCATCGGGAATCGCCCACGCCGTCACCGTCGGCATCGGCGATAACGCCCTCGCCGATAACGTCGGGGTCCTGGTACTCCGGGACGATCTGTGCCACTAAATTAGGATCAAACGTATTATAGAGATCGGTGATCTGTTGCCAGTAATAGCTTCCGCCGGACTGATAGGGCTGGAGACTTGCCAGCCAGGTGTCGTTGGCGTCGTAATAGTCGTAATATTCTTCGTTCGCTATGCCGGGGACGTCTAAAACGAGTTGCTGGGAGATTTCGGCGATAATCGTCTCAACGGCAAAGTCCAGTCCCTTCGTCTCCGCTATGGCCGAGGTCGCCATCTTGTCCACGCGGGCCGCCATTACAAATAAGACGCCCACGATGGCCAACAGGCTGGTCAGGACCACCGCTAAGATCAACGCGGAGCCGGCGTGGCCGATATCTGTAATGTTTTGTTTCTCTGCTGTTTTCATTTGCAGCGTCTCAGTTGTCCAAATAGACAATGTGCGTAAAGGTTCTGCCGTTTTTAATAATCCCTTTGGAATCGAAGAGGGTAAAGGTGAACTTCAGGGCTCGTCCAAGTCCCGGAATCGAGCCAAAATGTTCCTCGTCCATTTCATCCCTTGGATAGTTGGGGAAGTGGTTGATTTTGACGCCTCCGTAGGGAGGATAGGGATACAATACACCGGGTGTGTTCGGATCGCCCTGGTCGTAGAAATGCGTATCGTCCAGATTCCCATCGCCATCCGGATCCACCTCCGGCAGCCATCGTTGATCGGCTTCGTACCAGCCCTGGATTTTGAATTCCCCGACGCCTTCGCACAAAAGCATATGGATCGAATTCGCGTCCGCCGGATCAACAGATGCTCCCCGAATCTGTTCATCGACCGTACTGGTCCCCACCGTGGTGTCTGTAATCACGGAGAGCATATCTTGTTTGTTCTGCCAGGGGATTCTTTTCCAGGTCTCCGGCGACATCTTGTCGTACTCGTATCGGTTATTCCACTCGAACCAATCCGTAGTGCTGAAATCGTTGGGATCTAAAAAGCTATCGAGGGTCGAATCCGCCGTCATAATGTGCTGGGTTCTCGCCAGAGTACGTTCGGTTCGGTCCTGTTGCTCGGGCCGGTCGTTATCTTTTCTGGCGATCTGATAACAAACGCGCGCCACGTTGCCCCGGACCATCGGATTGGTTTTATACGATTGGAAATCGCCGTTCGTGAAAAACATGATCCGGTCGAATCGTTCATAGCCGTCGAGGTCGTTATCCTCGTAGTCGGCATTGGAAGGCAGGGATCTGGCGACCCAAACGACGAGAATTTCGCTCTGTTTGCTAAGGCCCCTGAAATCGCTGTTAAGCTGGTTGGTGATCGCCCGGAATTTTTGCATGATTTCGGCGTTTGCCATCGCCGTGCGTTGAGCGTCCATGCTGACGTTGAAAATCACTCCGGCGAAAGAGATCACTACCGCTAATATCCCAATCGCCACGAGAAGCTCGATCAGGGTAAAACCATCATACGTTTTTCGTTTGTCGTTCATAGTTCGTCGAAGAACAGATTAGTCGAGCGGCTAAAAACTAATGAGTTTCTGATAGACCGCGATGCAGGGATATTTACCTCCTCCGGTGGGCGGAGGGATGACCCACACCGAGTCCGTCGTTTGGCCGGACCATACTTTATCCAGCGTAATCACGTTGGGCGCATCGGCGTCGCGTTTTATGACTCGATAAAGTAAACCTGTCTCATTATCCACGATCGTACATCCGTCATTGATATACGATTGTTCATCCGTTGTTGTGATTGTAAGCTGGTTTTGATTGCCGGCTCCGGACGCCGAGACGCCAACCTCGACGGGAACGGGGCGGGTCGTTCCGCCCGGATAGGTTGTTGCGCTGCCGATCTTTCTGCTGATAAAGACCGTGACCTGGACAAGATGATTCGTCGAATTTGAACGGACGGATCGACATAGGGCGGACCAGAAATAATGCTTGTCGATGGCCATCTTTGTCGAAGGGTAGGCAAATTCGTCGTCTTCGATGGAAGAATTTAATGTTTCGAAACGAACGAGTTGGTCGGTCGTCAGAGACGAATCCGCCGGATCGATGCCGTATAACCTGATCTTGGCAAAAGCTTCGTCGGCGACCGATGCGGCGATCGTTCGCTCGGTGGAGAGGGTCGAGAAATAAACGCCGGTAAGGAACGTGCCGCCGATGAAGATCATCCCGATAGCCAGTGTGCCGACGGCGATGAGGACCTCGGCGAGAGAAAAACCTTTATATTGTTCCTTTCTTCTCATAAACCTTTCAATCCGGCTGAATCATGGTTCCTGTATAGGGACTGATATAAATGAGTTCCAATTTACCGAGGTAGTTATATTTTTCCTGCGTGTCTAATTTGTCGAAATGATTTTTGTCGTAAATGACAAACCGGTTTCGGCTCGGTTCGGCGCCCAAGCCCAGTTCGGCATAATCGTCCTGAGTAAATTGTCCCACACCGAGATTTGTGATATTTGTCGGTGAGTTAAAAACGCTATCCGAGGAACCGCTGCCGGACGTTGCGTTATCCGGCTGGTAGATTCCATCTCGATTGCGCACCCGGACCGTGCGGACGACGAGTTTGCCGCTCGGAGAAAACACGATCGAGAACGTGGAGGTATCTCGTATGTAATTTGTGTCGTCAAGGTGGGTCTGAGTGAGCGGTTCATCGAGCGGGGAGGCGGCGCTGGCTGAGCTTGTGCCGTGATTCGTTCTGACCATTAAATCCATGACGCCGGAATTTTCAGGCAGTTTAATCGGCTTGGCTCCTTCGACCGCGCGGAAACCCGGACTCAGACCGGTTTTCTCGAAATCGTGCACGATGAAGATCATATAGTGATTGCCGTCCGAGTCCTGTTGAAAGCGCACGCCGGCATATCGTTGGTCTCGTGCCGCGATCGCGCGGGCGTTGGACAGGGCGGCGTTAATCATACCCTTCGTCCCGGAATCGGACTCGAAGGACTGGAGGAGCATGCGAACCGCCGGCAGCCCCAGGCCGAGGAGCAATGCAATCGTGGCGACGACAAGCGTCATCTCGGTCAAGGTGAAGCCGAATTGTTGGGTTCGCGTTCTCATGGTCTTTATTTGTTGTTTATATCATCCGCGGTTCCGAAGGTTTTATCCGGCCCGGCGGATATCAAAAACGGAAAATTGTCGTTAGTGATATACCGGTAATCCAGTGCCGTGCCCCACGGATCGTATATTTCAAAAGCCGACTCATCCGTTCCATAGTTATTTTGAATGGAGGAAGGGTTGAGCTTTTTGAGTATGGCTTGAGCGGTGGGTATTGAGTTCAATTCTCCATAAAGAAATTCCGAGTGGATAAGGACATTGTCGAAATCCGTCTCGGACTGCCGGGGAAAATAGCCTGTGAACTCGTGATATTCCTGCAATGCGCTATCCAATAATGTCAGGAGATTCTCGGTTCCCTTTTCTTTCGACCGGGTGTCAATCCGGCTGGCGACGCTGATCACCATCGTCGCCAGGATGGCGATGATGCCCACGACGATGAGCATCTCCATAAGACTCAAGCCATGTTTTTTGTTGCGAGTTTTCATAACGAAAAAGCAAGCACGTTGTCGTCGGGGATTTAATCGCCGAAGTTCTTAATATCGTCTCTGGTTCCATAGCGTCCGTCGGCTCCCGCTGAAATCAGCAGGTAAGAATCAGGCCGGTAAGGCCAATCCCTCGCTTCGATCTTCGGATCTTGGATGAATTCATAGAAAGGCTCGTATTGATTGTCCGTTAAGCCCAAAGGATGAACCAATCTATCCATATCGTATTTCATTTGAACGAGGGCGTCATTATCCAGGACGTTGTAAATATCTCTTATCAGTTTCTTTGAGGTATCGGCCCGGTAATAGAGGATCGGGGCTCCGGCCTGGGCTGTCGTTCCATCCGGCAACGTAACCTTCTTCCAGGTAAAGACGTCACACATCACATACGTTTCGGAAGCCAGTTGGCCGGAT
>JAFGTG010000607.1 GCA_016934255.1 Sedimentisphaerales bacterium | reverse complement strand
CCGAGAGTACACCTCTCGATCGGTATGGCGTTTAGAAAACCAAGATGTCACCTGGATTTACCGCCAACAGACCTGCGGAAAATGGGGGTACTGTGCGCCTTGGTGATTATCTATTGAAACAATTTGCGTCAGATAAATGGACGCGATTCAGAGGTGCTATAGCTTTTGTTAAACGTTCTGGTATTAGACACCTTGCAACAGCAATTTCTGAATTCTGTTTGCGCGCCGAGGTTAAGATCATTGTAGGAATAGATTGCAGAGGGACATCCGTAGAAGGCCTGTCAGATCTGATGGACTGTATTCAAGACAATGGTGAGATTTATGTATTCCATAACGAGAACATGTCAACATTTCACCCCAAAGTCTACCTATTCTCCAGTAACACAATGGCTAGCGTTGCAGTAGGCTCAGGAAATATTACCGAAGGTGGTTTATTCACAAACTATGAGACGGCGCTTGCGATATCTCTGGATCTAACGGACCAAGGAAGTGCCGCGTTTTTCGAAATGCTTGAAAGCGTACTCGATGAATGGGCCAATGTAAATTCAGGAACCTGCAAAAGATTGAATTCAACTGTTCTGGGGGATCTGCAAGACGCGGGTTACATCGTCACGGAAGCGTTGACACGCGTTGGCGACGGTGAGGAAGGAAGTCGGACACAACTCAGAGAAAAAGAAGGCGAGGAAGCACAGCAGCGCTTATTCATCCATGCGCCAGTACCTCGAGCGCCACGTCCTACTATCTTTGCGGCTGGAACTCCATCAGTAACTCAGGCCGAAGAAGTACGTTTAGATACATCAGAAGGTGCGCTTGGTTTTGTTATGACCCTACAGCGAACAGACGTTGGAGCTGGACAAACAACGCCAGGTACATCGCGTAGATCCCCTGAGATTTTTGTGCCTCTTGCAGCGCGCGATTTTTCACCAGAATTCTGGGGCTGGCCGATGATGTTTTCAGAGGATCCAGAAAGACGCGGCAAAATGGATCGAAAGGGTGTATTAATGCGTATAGGCACAGAAATTCTTGAGGTGAATATGATGACCTGGCCGGACAAGCACGATTTTCGATTGAGGAACGAGCGTTTGAGATCTGCAGGTAATATAGGAGACATACTTCGCATCGAAAAGACGCCAGATAATGAGGGATTTCAGTATTATGTGGAAGTAATACCTAAAGGGACAAGCCAGCATCAAACATATCTGTCAATTTGCATAAACACCGTCCGTAACTCACCCAGACTTTGGGGCTACTATGTCTGAGTCTTCTTAAGGCATAGGATACACTCCGAAGCGACCGCGTTCCTTCGAAAGATTCCTCTAGAAATAAGCATTTCCATGGGCACTTGGTCTTCACAAATCAAACCAGACTCATCGGCGAGGTTTGCTAGCAACTCAGCGGTATTTATTTCAATCCGCTGGCCTCCCGCAACGGTATGATTGCTTCCAATGACAACGTAGGCGCGACCTTGTGGTTTTAGCAAAGCTTTAATACTAAATAAAACTTCGCGCATATCAAAGAAATACTTAGCCAACAGAGCAGGTAGATTTAATCTTCTAAAGCCGACCTTGGAATTTTCGTTCAATTGGCTGATTTGCATGATTAGACGCACTATCTTATCAGGTAAAAGACTTTTATGCTCATTAAAAAATTCCAACAGTGCCGTTCGCTTTTTTTCTGTGATCTCTCGATTTCCAATCATAATTTGGTCGCGAAGTTTATGGTCACGACGCGATAGTAACTTAAGATACATCAAACTTAAGCGGTCAGTATCTATATAAGGCAATGCTGTTGCGTATGGAGGAGAAGTAATAACAACATCAACTTTGCCAGCGAACCGCTCCCAGGTATTGTTGAGTGTCCTTGCGTCTCCTTCCTTTACGGTGAAGGAACCTAAGCCTTCTACCCCTCTTTGCAAACGTAGCGCCAATACCATCCGGACTGACCGCCCTAAATCCTCCAAGAACTCCCTAATAGGATCAATGTCAAAATCTGATTTGACCTCTTTCCTCACTCGTAAGTCTTCTTCCTTCTGCCAAGAGACGCGTCTCAGAATGTTGCTTAAAGATAACCACAAGAGATTCTTGCATGGGCCTTCCGATTGGCAAGCTATAACATCAGTTATCCTATCGAGTTCATCCAGAACCTGTTGCGAGAACCACTTCTCGATGTATCTTTGGTCTTCTTTCGATAACGATTCGAAATACGATGGCCCAACAGGGCTCGTGCGGGGTTTTGTGCGTAAAAGCTCAACGCGGGTATCATTGTATGTCCTCGACAGTTCGCCAGGATTGACTGATAATAGACTGCATTTAGTAGCAGTAATATAAACGGATAGAGGATTCATATCCAACCCAATACCTTTGTGCCCGGCCAGGACAGACTCAACTAGTACAGTTCCGCTTCCGCACATTGGATCAGCAACGAGCGCTTTCTTGGGGACTTTAGCTATATTAAGTAGTGAGACCACAAGTTGTGGAAAGAATTTTCCCTTGTATTCGTGAATACCATGAGGCCCATATCTGAGACACCGACGGTTGGGCAGAGGTAAATCGCCCTTGAATGGTAATTGTTGAAGTATGTTTTCCAAGGGAACACCATTGCGAATGACATTGACTGTTGCTTCGTTCAGGATCTGCTGTGTCGGCAAAGGCTTTCTGTCAAAGACATACTCCCAATAGGCTAACTTTGAAGCTAGACGTTTCGAAGATACCATGCTTTTTGCTGAAACTATTGACGAGTCTTGTCTAAATTCAATAGCTTCTATATCTGTTCCACATAGAGAGGACAACTCGCTAATAGCAAGCTTTTTCTCGAATGGTTGGATATAGTGTTTGATTTGGCAATGTAAGTTTCGCGTTTTCATTTTACATTCCAAAAAACAAGTATGTTCTCTTTTTTGATTTTTCCTATTTTTGGATTGAATGCTTTGCGTGTATCTTTGATTTTTCTCGAAATACATGCCTCTAGGGAAAATCCCGAACTCCTTGCAGCGGAAGTAAGGATTTTTGTATTGTCTATTAGTTCCCCACGCACAATTGAATTGCCCACAATAAAGCAGGCAAATTTCCCCCTTTTGAGTGTTCGCGCTAGCCAAGAAAAAACCGTGATCATCTCCTGATGAAAAGTCTCAATGGTCGCGCAATTTTGTCCTTTTCGGCTATACTTTCTGTGGCTTCCTATCTCCTCTTGTTTGAATCTTGATTGATCCATGCCGAGCCAGAGCATGCGGGTCCTATGGTAAAGGTGGTAGCTGTAAGCGTTGGGGTATGGAGGTGAACATACAACAAGATCAAATTTTCCAACATCTGGACTGTCGAGTATGTTGACATTATTAACAGCACACTTAAAGCGAGGTTCAACTATTTCGCAGAACTCCTCTACCATCTTAATAGAATTAAGAAGTGCAGAGGAGAACCGGAGTGCTGTATCCCCTGGCTTGATTTTCTTCTTCCTACGCACATATCTAGTATCAGAGTCTTGCTTTGAAACGGTTACAGTAATCGACGAAAATGTGGTGAGGGCGAGATTTCGTGTACCGTCTGTTGGTAATTCCCAACACCACTGCAAAATTTCCGCCAATTCTTCAATAACAAATAGTTCAAACCAGAAAGACACATCTTCCATCACGGGCCTAGGCGCAGAAGACTTGAATGGTTTATTGCCAAAAAGTGAATCTGTTTTATGAAAAGCAATGGATTGCCCAAGATTCGTGGCTTTCGTTGCTAAATTCATTAATTCTGCTATTTCTTCACTTGTAAGCCTGGTTGTCTTGGCCTTGCTCATTAAACATGCTATAGGATTCGCATCCACACCAATGGCGAAGCGTTTAAGAATCATTGCCTCTACTAGTGTTGTCCCACTTCCACAGAACACATCTGCTACGACCTCACCGACTGTTGAAAGTTCTTGGATTAACGCATTCGGTATTTGTGGGATAAACTTAGCAGGATAAGGGTGGATTCCATGAGTTAAGTAAGTAGTTTTAGCATCTGAGAAGTTCCAATCGATTGCATAAAGGCGAGAGATATCTATACTAGTACTTACCAGAGGCTTATTCTCGTGTTTCTTAAAAGGCGAATGAACCTCTGTAGCACTTTTCCGTATTCTTGCTAGCTCTTCCGCCGAAAAATGACGCCATCCGTGCCAGTCGCGACTCGGTTCCGGTATTAAGCCTCTCCGAAGCCATCGAAGAATCGTATCTCGGTGTACTCCAATCTCGTCTGCAACTTGTGCTGTTGTATATGTTTTATTTCCCTTCTGTTTAGCGTTCATAGTGCATATACTTACATATATATAAGTAGGTGTCAAATCTTGTTATAGGTAATTTCTGGGACATCTTCCTTAATTCAGAGTCTGCATGGGCAGCGGAGCTGCGCCATCCTACGAATTGCATCTTGTGTTCATTCGTGTGAATTCGTGGTTACGAATAGTCGTTGGTATTGCGTCGTGCGTATTGCGTTAGTATATCTCGGTGGTCTCGATAAAGCAGTTATGTTTTGTATCGATCCATTGAATTATGATATAATAGGCAAGACAAATGCATACGTAAGCATAGCCGGAACCGAATATTGTCAACTGAGATTCTTGAAAAAGGAAACTCGTTATGGCCCGGTCGAGAGGCTTTACTTTGATCGAACTGCTGGTGGTGATCGCGATTATCGCGCTGCTGATGGCGATATTGACTCCAGTCTTGAGCATGGCCCGCAAACAGGCCCGGGCCACCCTCTGCATGTCGGCCCTGAAGCAATGGGGCCTTTGCTATCAACTCTACGCGTCCGATTACACCTCCAAACTCCCCATCTATATCGGCGGCACGCACAGTGACACCTACATGGAATCGCTCCGGCCGTACTATTCCGACATCAACAAGATGCGCACGTGCCCGGCCGCGACCAAAGTCGCGACGGGCAACCCGACCGGCCTCCAGCCCAACAGCTACTTCGGCTACACCGACAACGCCTGGCAAGTCGATGTCGCCCAGGCGGCCTGGATGGCGGATACCGACTGGGGGATCGGCAGCTTCGGGGAGAATTCCTGGATCCGCGACGTACTCAACACGGACGGCAGCCGGGTTGCTTCACGTGTCGGAAAGACGTGGGTCACCATCGACGCCAAGAATATCAAGGACACGCCGTTCATCGGGGACGCAAGGTGGAACAACGCCTGGCCGACGACGGAGGACGCGGTGCCTTCAAGCGTGGAGTCCGAAGAGCAGATGTTCAACATCAGCAACTGGTCGCAAATCCTGAACCACGTCATGAGACGCCACAAGGACGGCCTGAATATGTGCTTCGGCGACGGGACGGTAAGGCCCGTCCGGGCGGAGGATCTGTGGACCTTCAGATGGAATCGGCAATCGAGCCGCCGGGATGTTGACGATGAGCTTGACTGGCTGAAGCGTTGGTGACGAACGTGATATGATGTCCCTATGTAACCAGATTTCTCCACTTCGTCCGCCTTCAGCGGACTCCGGTCGAAATGACAAAAACGTAAATATTAAATACCATCAGTATTAAACCTTCTACAGGTAGTAGTGAGTCGGTGGGATTATTGAACAATTCCCCTGGAAGTCTTTATCCTTCCCAGAACATCGTCTTTGGTGTACAATCTCTGGCGTCGAAGGGCTTCGTTTAGAAGCAGACGTAAAGACAATCACACATGATAGGGGGCCGACAGATGAAACGCAGGGAATTCCTTAAAAAGAGCACGATGGCCGCGGGGACGATAACGGCAGGCGGATTGTTGGAGCGTTCTCCTCGGGTAGCGGCGGGTGAATTGCAACGCGGTTCCGAATTAGAGAATCGTGCAAGTCTTCCGCAAAGACCGTACGGCCGGACCGGGGTGACGTTGTCGATCATCGGTTTTGGCGGGATTGTAGTCAAAGATGCCGAGCAAGAGCACGCCAATCGCGTGGTGGCTGAAGCGTTCGAGAGAGGGGTGAATTACTTTGATGTCGCGCCAACCTATGGCGACGCGGAGCTGAAGCTCGGGCCGGCGCTGAGGCCTTATCGTAAGAAGGTGTTTCTGGCATGCAAGACCACGCAACGTCGACGAGAAGGGGCGAGCGAAGAACTCAAGCGGTCACTTGAGCGATTGCATACGGATTACCTGGATCTCTATCAGCTTCACGCCATTACCGATGTCTCAAAAGATGTGGATACTGTTTTTGCCAAAGGCGGGGCGATGGAGGTCTTTATTGAAGCCAGGAAACAGGGGCAGGTTCGTTATCTCGGTTTCTCCGCCCATTCCGAAGAGGCGGCTCTTGCCGCGATGGAGCGTTATGACTTCGATTCGATCCTCTTCCCTGTTAATTTTGCCGCATTCTACAAGGGGAATTTCGGCCCGAAGGTCATTGCCGCGGCCAAATCCAGGGAAATGGCCATATTGGCCCTCAAGGCTTTGGCGCGACAGCGATGGCCGAAGGGCGATCCGTCGCGGAAAGACTATCCGAAGTGCTGGTATAAGCCTCTTACCGAGCCGGGCGAGGCCAAGCTGGGATTAACCTTTACTCTCAGCCAGCCTGTCACGGCCGCGATCCCTCCGGGCGAGGAGTTGTTGTTTCGTATGGCTTTGGATTTGGCTATGAGCTTTCGGCCGATCTCGGAACGGGATTTACTCCAAGCCAAACAGATGGCTCAGTCTCTGAACCCTGTTTTCGAGCGGAGTTGAACGAATTCTGGATAAAAACGCCCAAGGACAATACGGAGGAGAGACCCATCATCAATTTCACGGTTCCGGGGCGTTAGGATCGGGGGCCGGAATGTTAGGGTCGTAAATCGGGATATTCGGATCGGGGGCGTTGGGATCCCATGGCCCGCGATTTCTATCCCTGAAATCTCTGCCGGGACGATCGTGAAAACCTCTCATCCCTCTGTCGCCAAAACCTTTTCCGGGTCCTCTGTCCTCCGGTCCCCAGTCGCCGGGGCGCCGATCATCGGGTCCTCTGGGCCCGAAGCCTCTATCGCCGGGTCCTCCCGGACCTCGATCTCGTCGCGGGCCGGGTCGCCTTCGTCGATTGAAATCCTGCTCCCAATGGACAAATTGCTCCGGCGTGAGGATCTTTTTGATGTCCGCGGTGAGCTTTTTAAACTCGGCTTCGCTTTTGGTTCTGAATTCATCGAAAAGCGTCCGCAAGGTCTCGCGCCTTTTGCTAAACGTGGTTTCCACTTTTTTGGCTTGCTCTTCTGTTAAATCATATCTGGCTTTCATGTCCGAAATGACGGCTTCGATAGGGGGAAGGGGTCCCCCCCCCGGAGAAGGTTGCAACTTTTTTTTGTAAACGAGCACGGCTGCTCCCGAACCGATGATCACACCACAGATCAGGATGACCATCCCCACCACAACTTGCACGACCGCCTGCCTGCCGCGGGGGGAAAGGCGTCTTTTGCCGGTAGGAATAGAGGGGCCGGCCTCTTCTACCATAACTTAATCTCCTGCAAGGGGGTTAAAAATTGCATCAGAGGGCTGGTCAGGGTCCTTAAGGCGCCCACAGAGAAATACCCTACTACGGAAGCGGCTACGGCCGAGACGCTGGCAATCAACTCGAGAACGAGGAAGCTGAATTTATCTTCTTCCTCCGGGCTGAGTCGGTACAATATCCGCTCGGCGACATTAAATTCGGGAGCCTTTTCCCGCCGGGCCTGCTGGGCCAGTTTTTCTATAGCGTCTAACGTATCCATCCTAACTTCTCCAAAAGGTTCTCACTTTCGGCGATT
>JAFGTG010000606.1 GCA_016934255.1 Sedimentisphaerales bacterium | reverse complement strand
TCCCGCGTGATACCGGCGTTATTAACCAGAATACCAATCCCGTCGTGCTCGGAAGCCAGCGATTCAAGCGTTTCGGTAAACGCTTTCGTATCCGTTATATCCACGCATTGCGTAGCGACCGTGAACCCGGCTTCTTTCACCGCTTTTTCGAGCTCGCCAAGTTGATCGGTATTGATATCCAATCCGACGACTTGACACCCTTGTTTAAGCAATTCGAAAACAATGGCCCGTCCTATGCCCCTGGCGGCCCCCGTCACCACAGCCAGCCTTTTTTCCGACATCCTTGTTATCTCCCAAAATACGTTTTAAAAACAATTCAAAATAGAATCCCGGTTTTATTCGAGATTTTACTACAGCATTTCCTTTAATGCTTGAAGGCTGCTGAGATTATCAACTTTTGTCTTTCTGTTGATTCGCTTCATCAATCCCGTCAAAACCCTGCCCGGGCCAATCTCGTAGAACGCCTCAACACCGTCGTCCAAAAGCCGTTCCATGCAGTTCTGCCAGAGGATGGGAGAGGTCAATTGCTTGACGAGACCTTCTTTAATTTTCTCGCTCGAGGGATAATATTCGGCGTTGATATTCGCAATAACTTGCGTGTGCGTCGGCTCGGCAATTTCGCAATGGGCCAATGCTTCAGCCAGCGCTTCGGCCGCACTGGACATCATTTGTGTATGAAACGCCCCGGCGACCTCCAGGCGAACGACCTTGATCGCGCCACATTTAATGGCGAGATCTTTCGCGATGCGGCAGGCTTTCTTATCGCCGCTGATGACGATCTGGCCGGGACAATTAAAATTGACGGGCTCCAGGATTTCTCCTTCGCCGGCTTCCTCACATAACCGGCGGACGGTTTCCTCATCCAAACCGATGATGCTCACCATCGCGCCTTCCGTCGCATCGGCGGCCGCCTGCATGGCTTGCCCGCGTTTGTGAACGAGCGCTAGTCCATCGTCGAAGCTCAATAAACCCGCCGCATAGAGCGCCGTATATTCACCAAGACTCAAACCCGCCGTGACGTCCGGGACGATCTGATCTTTCGTGGATTCCGCCCTCAAAACCTCCCAAATAGCGGCGGAGGTTGTAAAGATGGCCGGTTGCGAAACCGTCGTGCTGTTGAGCTCTTCCGCGGGCCCCTCGAAGCAGATATCCCTCAAATCGAAACCGACAATCTCATTGGCTCTTTCAAAAACCTGCGCCGCTACTGGAAATTCCCGTACGATCTCGATGCCCATCCCGACCGTCTGAGCCCCTTGTCCGGGAAATAAAAAAGCCGTCTTCATAACTGGCACCTCGCATGACGTATAGCGTATTGTACTCTAACTCATCCTTTCCCACAATACGGGATACATACAACGTATCATTAAAACTCAACGACATTGGCTCCCCACGTTAAACCGGCGCCGAAAGCCACGAGAATAATGATATCTCCTCGTTTGATTCGTCCCGTTCTCACACACTCATCGAAGGCAATGGGGACGGAAGCCGCCGACGTATTGCCGTACTGGCCGATATTAATAAAGACCTTCTCGTCGGGCAGCTTCAACCGTTTGGATGCGGACTCGATGATCCTCGCGTTCATCTGGTGCGAAATCATCATTCGAATATCGCCAATACTCAAATCGCAGGCTCTCAAACAATCTTCGACCGTCTGGACGATTCGGCGAATCGCTTGCTGATAGACTTCCCGGCCTTTGATTTGCATATAGATCTTATTCGGATCCTTCAATGGTTTCCTGGCTGGGTAGCGAGAGCCATACGCCTGGCAGTTCAATGCATCCCATCGGTCTCCATCGGAGTGCATGGCACTATATAGAATTCCCTTGCGGCCGTCGTCGGCCCGCTGGAGAACGACCGCCCCCGCTCCATCTCCGAAGAGGATACAACTGGTCCGGTCGGTCCAGTCCGTGATTTTGCTGAGCGTCTCGGCCCCAATGACAAGGGCATTCTTCAATCGGCCGCTTTCGATAAATTGTTGTACGATGGAAAGACCATAGACAAAACCGCTACACGCAGCGGCCAGATCGAACACCCAGGCTTGGGTCGCTTTTAATGCACGTTGGACGAACGATGCGGTGGACGGGAAAACCATCTCCGGTGTAATCGTCGCCACAATGATCAATTCGAGATCGGCCGGATCAAGATGGGCCTCGGCCAGAGCTCTTTTCGCAGCTTCCGTTGCCAGCATCGCGGTCGTTTCATTATCCTTTGTGATGTGCCGGACCTTAATACCGGTCCGCGTCGTGATCCACTCATCGGACGTGTCCACCATCTTGGCGAGATCATCATTGGTAAGCGTTTTTTTCGGCGCAAACGATCCGTGCCCGGAAATCATTGCACGGTAAGCGGGGGCCCCGCCGTGGGTTTTGTCATTCATCGGTGGTCCTTACACAGGCCCCGGAAAGATATTCGACGATCTTGTCGTTAATTTTTTCCGTATAGAATTTTTTAGAGGCCAAAATCGCATTCTTGATCGTACGACTCTGACTCGAGCCATGGCAGATAATCGCCGTACCGTTGACCCCCAGCAACAGCGCGCCGCCATACTCGTTATAGTCGTATTTCCTGTAGATTCTCGTCATCACCGGCTTGAATTTCATCACGAGCGGAAGCTGCTCCTCCATCAACTCAACTTTAATGGCTTTGAATAAGCCATCCACAAGACCCTCGGCCAGTTTGAGCATCACATTTCCGGTGAAACCATCCGAAACGACCACGTCGCAAGCCCCCTTGAAAATATCTCGTCCTTCGATATTTCCGATCAGGTTCATTCTCGAATCCGATTTCATCAACGCTCGGGCTTTTTTGACGATCTCGTTGCCTTTGGCATCCTCGGATCCGATACTCATCACACCGACCCTCGGATTATCAATCCTCAGCAAGTGCCTGGCATAGACGCTGGCCATCACCCCGTATTGATAGAGGTGAATCGGCTTGCAGGCGATATTCGCCCCGACGTCACATATGGCGACCGGCCCTCCAGGCGTCGGAAACACCACGCAGATACCGGGACGATTAACGCCGGGCAAATTTCTCATTCTCATTTGAAACGCCGCGACACAGGCGCCTGTATTTCCCGCCGAGATGACGGCGTCCGCCTGGCCGCGTTTGGCCAGTTTGGCGATGACGGCGATGGAGCTTTTAGGTTTTCGCCGGAGGGTCTCAATGGGCACCGCATCCATGGCGATGATATCGGGCGCGTCAACGACCGTGATTTTCCCTTTTCGTGACGCGACCGGCGGCAGCCCGGCTTCGATCTCTTTCTCCGGACCGACAAGAATCAACTCGTCCTCTTCAGCGAGCAGGTCAATCGCCTCCAATGCACCGGCGAGAATCTCTTTCGGTGCGTTGTCGCCTCCCATGGCATCAATGGCTATTCGCATCGTCTGGCGGTCCTCGTTACGATTCCTTGCCAAGTTTCAGCGTGATCTTGGGATTCACGTAACCACAATTACCGCACGCCGCGTGCGGTAGCTTGGCCTGGTCGCACTTCTTACAGACCGAATAGTTCGTCGCCTTCAAACGATGATGGCTCCGACGCGTTCGGGTTCTGCTTTTACTGGTCTTCTTCACAGGTAGCATATTCGTTTACTCCATGATACATACGTCATCCGATTGTTTAAATCACAACCGGATTTTCATCAACTTAATTCCGGCTATTTTACTAAAAACCGCCTTAATAGTCCACGACAACTCCTTTGTCAAGTCAAAATTGACTTTTGTAGGGGTTTTCACGTAACAACCTTTCAAAAAATTATCGTTGATTATTATTTTGAAAAAAGCCTGCTGTATGATATAATAATGGATGGAAATTAAGTTACCGGGGGAACAACAGGCTGATTTTATGCATCTTAATGGCATAACGTAACCGCATTTCCATTCTAAAAGGAGGCAAACGTATGCTCAGACTGAAACAAACCGCTTCAGAAAAAATCCGGAATTTCCAAACAAGCCATATCTCCCGTTTAAAAGGATTTACCTTAATCGAGCTACTTGTCGTAATTGCCATTATTGCATTATTATTGGGGATATTGATGCCGGCGTTGCAACGAGTCAAAAAACAAGCGCGATCGTCGGCGTGCAAAGCAAACATGCACTCGTGGGCGCAAATCTGGAACATGTATTGCCAGGACAACGACGGCTATTTTGGCACGGAAGAAGATTCCCTCGGCTGGGCACGAGGGACGTGGATCATCGCCTTACGGCCCTACTATCGCACAAAAGTGGGAATTCTCATATGCCCAACGGCTAAAAAGCGATTGGACAGCATGGATAATTACGGCAGTTTCGACCGAACCTATATCATGGGTACAGGAGGATTTGAGGATCGCCGGGAAGAGGCCAGTTATGGGGCGAATTGCTGGATTTATAAGCCGTTACCGGGACAAACCGCCATTCAAAACCGTCCCACGGCCTTCAATTGGGGAACGGCTGATGTTAGAGGGACAGGTCGGATACCGCTCTTTGGCGATAGCATGTGGAGAGGAGGCGGACCTTTTTATATGGATGGAAATCCTCAATCCAATCGGATCAGGCCGCCTGATTTTAACGGCCAGTGGCTTGGCGCTGCTTATGAGATGATGCATTTCTGCATCGACCGACACAATTCGGTGACGAATCACGCTTTTTTGGATTGGTCCGTCAGGTCGGTGGGGCTCAAAGAACTGTGGACTCTCAAATGGCATCGCGAGTACAACACGATGGGATATTGGACGAAGGCCGGCGGGGCACAGCCCGGCACTTGGCCGGAATGGATGAGAAAATTTAAGGATTATTAGTCCATCGTGCGGTCGATTCAAGCTTTTTCGTCGATGAGCTCCTGAATTTTATCCCGCAGGTATTTTTCGCTTTCCGCGCCTTGCCAGTTGAGTTCTCCGTACCACCAGTAACGGACATAGCCGTTCTTGTCGAGAAGGTAGATACTCGGCCAAACGCGGTTGGCCCAGGCATCCCACATCAAACCGTCGGTGTCGATGGCGATCGGGTATTCCATACCGGCTTCCACTGCATTTTCTTTGACCTTGTCGATTTCCCGTTCTTGTTCGGTCTCCGGACGGTGAATGCCAATGACCTGGAATACGCTCGTCGGAAAATGCGCCCGCCATTCAGTATAGTACGGTAGAGTGCGAATACAGTTTTCACAACCAAAGGTGTAAAAATGGATCACCGTCACTTTCCCCGCCAGTTCTGGTCGATTAGATCCGGGAGGATGAATCCAGGTATCCACATCGAATTCAGGAGCTTTGCAGGCGACAATGCGCACATTTGACAGATCGAACGGTTCTCCCATGAGTTTTCGCAAGGCGCGTTGTTGATACCCATTTAAAACTGCAATGATGCTCTTTTCAGTTTCGTCATGCACTGTCCGGATAGATCCGGCTCTTTGTGATTCGGAGAGACTTTCCGTATTTCTCTGCACTGTGAGGAGTTTGTTATACGAGTTATTCAAGGCCATATGAATATGTCCAATTTGCTCCTTGGACAGACCCAGCTTCAAGAGCATTTCCGACTCGAGAATAACGGGGATCCCTTCCGCTTGCCGGATAAGCTGGTTGAGCCGTTCGATTTGCTGTCGTGAGAGGAGCCGTTCGAGGTTTTTCCGCAATGGTTGAATCAATAAACCAGCGGCGTCATTGCGCTCCTGGATCGGCAAATCGCGCAAACGCCAGAGGGGTAATTCAACCTCCTCAATCGACCGCTCCAACTCATTGAACAGAGCGGCCGATATCCTGAGTTCCTGCCGGACGTCCTTCGCCCGCAAGAGAGTTGTTATCGGATGGGGAATCGGGACAATTCTGTCCATCGAAAGAGGAACCTGGGATGCGGCGAGGCCCATATTACACGGCAGGCAGGTCATAATGATTAACACGTATAGCAGGAATCTAATAGCGCCGGTAATGTTAAATATAACCATTGAATCGGCAATTATTATATCATTACCGTATTGAGCATGATGTCGGTCCATTGATCTCTGTCCAAAAGCTATTTATGGATTTCGTCCTTGTCTTTCACTCCATACTCCACCAAAAGGCGGATTGTTCTCATTACAGAAAAATGGGGCGAACCGAAGCTCACTCCATTTCAGGACATCAAGTCGCCTTGAAGACACTCATGCCCGGTAAACAGCAGGTCATTAAGGGGTTTAGAGTGTATTTTTTTCTTCAGGCGAAATTTCCTATTGAAATTAAAATGGAGATCGTGTAGAAATTTAGGCGATCTTTTTAATTGGTATTCACTTGCTCTTTTAACTCACACCGGTATAATAATCGTTTATAGGTACTCTATAGAAGCCGAACGGACTCCACTATGGCACGGAATCGAGGCAAGAAAGCCCTCTATGAGGTGATGAGCAAAGCCCGG
>JAFGTG010000605.1 GCA_016934255.1 Sedimentisphaerales bacterium | reverse complement strand
GAGACGGTGTCCTTGTAAGCCGGATCGCCACTGAGTTTCTTCCATGCGGGATCCACGCGGAATACGTTCCATTTGGCGTCGCGATCCGCCATATCGTCGAAAACCAGCATATAGGTCAGGTTCGGCATTTTCGGACCAATGAGCGTCTCGCCAAAAAAGACCGGCTGCAAACCTGTTTTGCGAAAGATCGCAATCTCACCGCCCTCGTTAAACATTTCGATCTTTTTCTTATTCGCCTTGATACTGTGGCTTTCATACGTGCGGAGCTCGAAGATGCGGGATTTCTTATCCGGCACCTCTACCTTCGGCATGTTTTTAAACGCGACCATCAGTGAGCTTTCCATCCGCACATAGGCCGGCTCGGATAACGGGGCGTCCACGTATTCCGCCCCGGCCTTTCGATAGTCGTCATCCGCCATCAACAGCGATGCCGAATTCACGGCCGTCTCGATGGACTTGTGTACGAGCAGTACGTAAAGAGTCGGTTTATTGGGGCCGTACATCGCGGTGAAGACGCCGACCGGTCCGATGCCGATACGGTTCATCGCGGGGATGCCGACACGACGCAGAAAATTACCGACCTGGTCTTTCTTCGATCCGACGTGTAAGTGATATTCTCTGAACTCAAGATACTCCCGATCGCCGCCGTCGTTTTCCCCGGCGACAACGGTAGAACTCATGCCTGCCATGCCCGTGATAGCCGCCGTTGTGAGGAATTCTCGTCTTTTCATTGTAAGTTACTCCTTGTCGATAGTCATGTGGGTACTGATTGATGACATACGATACTCGAAACCGCCGGGGGTGTCAATATTCCACATGGCCGGAGTGAGGAGGAACAGACTTCTGAAATCCAGACGTTTACAAATGTGTGTTTTTCTGATTTAAGCGCAAACGTGAACCGTTGTCTCAGATATTATCTTTTCCTCGTTCGGATTCAAAGAGTGCTTCGGTTGCCAACGGTCCATTTCGGCATTTTCAATGCTGTTGTTCGTGATTCGTACAATTTCATTTGGGGGGAATCGAAGCAGCTTCAGAAATTTCTTTTCTTCTTTTTGGGCCTTATGCCAAGCCGTCTCGTGTTCGTTCGCCAGATGCCGAACGTATTTGTAAAGAGGTTTCTGACCGTTGGCCAGGGTTTCCATCGCTTCCAGGGTGGCCCGCGCCCAGGCCGCATAAGCGACCGAGGTGACGTGCCAGGCCCAATGCAGTGCAAAAGCGAGTTCCGGAACGGGTTGAATGTCATCCCGGCGGCGGATGATCTCCTCGGCCGCCTGAACGAGCCGTTGGGCGGCGGTAGAGACTTGGCGTGCCGCCGTGGGACTTTTTTTGATCACGTCGTGATAGGTCGCCAGCACGTCGTTAAATATATCCGCTTCCCTGGCCTGGAAAGCCGTTACGCCGATCTCCGCCTCATAGTAGTCCAGACATTGCAACCGTTCGGCCCCTTTGATTTCTGTACCGCACAATAAACCCATCGATTCAACTCCTTTAAGTCCGAAAAAAGTCTGTGCATCCCATGGTTAGACGCATTCTTCTTATCGACGTTACAGGCTTAAAAGTTGAGAAAGTATTCTCGATTATCCTATAAATACGGCTATGGATCGTCAAGTATTGGCAACTTTGATGTTTTACTTACCCTTATGTTTGCTATAATTGCCGGAAATTCTTCCATTCAAGAGAAAGGCAGGGTATTGATGCATAGACGAGACTTTTTAAAGGTTGCGGGCGGCATAGTCGCCCTGGCAAATGTATCGCCTTCGGGGGTAGCGGCAACGAACATCGCCGTATCCGAGAATAAAATAGCCACGATGCGTATGGAAGGACAAAAAATCGTGATTCACACGCACACGCAATCGGCGGTGATGGAAAAAGGATGCCTCACCTCGCTGATAAGTAAAAAGACGGGCGAAGAATTCATCAAGGATGTGGCGGTCGATAAGACCGCCGCGTTGCAGCTCCTTTATCGAGGGAATGAAACCGTTTCCATCGATGAAAGCAAGTTCGGCAATATCGCCACTCGCCAAATGGCCCCGCTCAAGGCGGAGATTATCTTTCACAGTTGGGACGGCGATGGCGTTATAGCCGTTTCCGTGGAGCCGGAGAGCGGTGCCATTCTCATCGAACCTTCGGCGTATTCGTCGCGATCCGGCGTGTTAGCCTGTCGATGGAGCCTGGTCGGCCTTCGGCCGGACCTGGAACTTGTGGCTCCTTTCTTTCAGGGCGTCAAGCTCAAACTGGATGATGCTTTGATCGCGAATAGCCATTGGGATTGGCCGCTCTATTGGGAGGCGGGTTTGGCTGTTCTGCAATCGAAGAAAGGGGGCTTCTGGATTCATACACGGGACGACCATTATCGATATAAAGCCCTTCAGGTCGGTTCGGGGAAACAAAAGAATCTATTGGGATTCGACACACAGGCTTATGGTCCGATAGATGATAATTTAAGCGCCGGCGGGCTCGTTTGGCGCATCAATGCGTTCGATGGAGATTGGAAAGTTCCGGCCGAGCAGTACCGGGATTGGCTGTGGGATGCTTACAATCTCCGGGCCGAAGAACAGAAACGCCGGGACTGGGCGAAAGACGTTAAATTCGCGGTAAGTTGGTGTCCGGGGCAGGGAGATATCCTGGATGCGATCTCGAAAAAGGTCGATCCCAAGCATTGCCTGATTCACTATCCGAACTGGCGGACCGATCCGTACGATGAGAACTACCCCAATTATGTAGCGAGCGAACAGGCGAAGGCTTTTATTGTGAAAGGTATATACATGGGTTTTCACATGATGCCGCACTTTAATGCGGTTGATATGGATCCTTCGCATCCGGCCTATGCGTATCTGAGGGATTTTCAATACCGTGGAATCGAACGCAAGGATTTGCGCGGGTGGAGCTGGTACCAGGGCCGCGGCCTCGGCGTGCCGGAATCCAACGCAAGCCGGCTAAACAATCGAGACAAAAAGGTTATGGTCAAAGTTCATCCCGGCTTAAGTATGTGGCGCTCCATTCTTGGGCAGAATATCCTGGAAGCGGCTACGGACTTGAATCTCGATACGGTTTTTATCGATGTGACGCTTGTTTCTCATAATTTGCACAACTGTTTCGTCGAAGCGACAACCCCCACGGAAGGCATGAAAAAAATCATCCACCATGTGGCTTCTCTCGGAAAGGGACTCGTCGTCGGCGGTGAGGGGCTCAATGAAATCACGATGCAGGGCCTGTCTTTTGCCCAGGCGCATCTGTTTAAGAGTTGGCACACGTCCATCGAGGGATTGGAACGGGCCGGCGGATGCAAACTCAATCATTTTTTGTTCGGAAGACTCTGTCGGACGTTCGGATATGCCAATCTATCTGGTCGTAATGAAGACCATGCGTTGCGGATAAAGATGCATTTGGAACACGGAGCCATTCCAACAGTTACGATCCGCTCGGCAAAGGATATTGAATCACCGAATCCGTCTGTGAAGCAGATGCTGGACATGGCGGCAAGTTAAAAAAAGTTTTTCTTCGCGAGGTCAAGAGTATGAATAGCAATCGAATAATTGTTATAGCTGGCGTTTTGTTCTGCTTGAATGTCATTCCGGTGCCGAAGGTAATCGCGGGTCAGGAGGGGCGGTTTGTTGTCGTGCCGGTTGAAAATCCTCGGTATTGCGGAAATCAGTTATTTCGGGCGTTCGAGAACTATTATAGCCCGCGCGTCCGCGAATTGCGATCGCGGTACGAATTGGATGAGGTTGTAGCCGGGGAGAAGGACGAATGGAAACGAATATTGCTATTGCGCCATTGGATCCGCTCGAATATCGAAATTGAGAACCACAATCCAACACAAACACGCGGCGATACGTTTGCCATCCTTGATGCGGCGCTGAAGGGTGGTAAGTTCCATTGCACGCATTTTAGTATCGTCCAGCACGCCGTACTGAATAGTTACGGTTATGTAACCCGGCGGTTAGGTTGTGGGCCGGGATTGAAAGACGACGGGGGGCATCACGGCGTCAACGAGGTCTGGGTGAACAAATTTTGCAAATGGGTTCTTATCGACGCCAAATACGATGCTCATTTCGAGAAAAACGGAATACCGCTCTCGGCGCTGGACATCCGGGACGAGATTTGGCGCGATGGCGCTAAATCAGTCGTCCGTATCGTCGGGCCGGGTTGCAAGCCCATGAAGCCGGACCCGAAGACCGGCAAATGGGAGACACGCCCCGACACCTATCGCTGGTGTAGCTGGGAAACGGATACCAATCGTTTCACGATGTTCCCGGCCGGAAACACCTCGACGCTTGTGATGCTCGATGACGAGATTTTTCGCAAGAATACCTGGTATCGCGATGGCAAGCCCCATTGGGCTTATAACACGCCTTACCTTATTGCCACCACCCGACGGGACTGGATCGAATGGACGCCTAACGTGATTACCTCGAAAGTGAACATTGAAGGCGATAAAGCCCATGTGTTCCTTAGTTCGTGCACGCCGAATTTCCGAAGCTTCCAAAAAATGGACGACGACGGCACATGGCGTGACTGTGACGAACAAATCGAGCTTTCACTCGATAGACAGGTCAGAAATCGCTTTCAGTTCCGGACGATCAATCTGTTCGGTGTCGCCGGACCGGAACATAACATCGAGATTGTTAATTCGTCTTCCTGATTGGTCCCCTTATTTTTGCGATGGATTATTGGGCGTATAAATATTAAAATGATTATGGATTGAGATGAATCGAGGTGCATCGAAATCTCGTATCAACGTATCGGAAGGAAATAGAGTGAGAACTATTGCTTCGATACTGGCGGCCGTTATATTTGTATTAAGCGGTTGTTCGAGTCCCCGGCACTACTGGTATAATCCCGAAAAAACATTACGCGAGGCCCGTCTGGATTGTCGAGAATGCTATAACCTGGCCGTAGAACAGGTGGCGGAAGACGTAGCGTATGAAGAGGACATGTATTCACCCGAAGTGCATGAAGAACCCTATTCTTCAACGCGTGATAAGGATTCGGAACGCATCGATTTGAAGCCTCTTTGGGAATCGACGCAGTGGGGAGAAACCCATAGGGAGAATATTTTTCGTGGATGTATGTCATCCAGGGGCTACTCTCTGACCCGCGAAAAAGATCTGGACTCGACGATCCGAAAGAGCAGCTTAAGAGCCGGCAGGGTGGCGGGTCAATAGGTATAGAAAAAGAGACTTTTCGACGTGTTTGCCATATACTTCGCGGGCGTTTTTTTGCGAAAAGTCACTGATCCTACCTGAATACAGTTGATAATGAGATGAAATTACGTTATTATAAGACGTATGGCTTGTAGGAGTGTTTCAGTGAAGTGTATATGCGAAATCCAGGTTTGTATTTTTTTCACCCCTGTCCCGTTATCGATCAAACAGCAATAAAATATATTCAGCCTTTAACGAGATCGTCGTGATTTGTTTTAAAACACATTTTTTTGTTGGAGGAAGAGTAAAATGAAAACGGGCAGTTTCTTCGTAGCGAAATTTTATTTGTTTGTTGTCGTTGTAGTGGGGATGGTCGCGGCGCCGGCATTTGCGTCCATTGATTGGACAAATGCGAACGCCAATAACGACTTCGGTGATCTTGGCAACTGGAGTCCCGTTCCTTCGAATTTACACGGACAAGACTGTTATATAAATGACCTTTCCGGTGAGAACAGGGCGGTGATCTCTTACGCCTTATCGGGCAATCCGGGTGATTTGTATGTGGGCGTGGTCGATGCGAATACGGGTGAATTGCTGATTTCCGGCGGAAACAATACAATCACCAATCGCCTGAGGGTCGGTCGCGCTCATGGAACAGGGATCGTGACCATTACGGACGGGACTTTAAACGTGCCCAACACCTACACCACGTTCGGCGACACCGGCACTGCGATTCTCACCATGTCCGGCGGCACACTTAATATTGACCGCATTACCTTTGGTCAACAAGCCGGCGATAGCAGTACACTGAACATGAGCGCTGGAACGATCAGTATTAACACAAGCGATGCGACACCCGCATCCTCCAGCGGGTCCTTACGAATGGGGCTCGGTAACGCTCATCTCAATATTAGCGGCGCCGCTGTGATTACCGCGGAAAAATTGTACATTGCCGAGGGCGGATTGATCAACATGAGTGGCGGAACGGTTCGTATTACCGGATCTGAAGACGAGCAACCTACGTTCAATTTTACCGAAGCCACTATTGGCGAGATGGCCGGAGAAATAGTATTCAATGGGGGAGATTTTCTTATTACCGGTAACTACGGATCGTTATTTGATACCGCCATCGACGCCGGCAATATATACACGACGGTGGCGGCCAAGGCCGTTCAAGCGGAATATTTTCCCGCTGAAGGGCTGACGAAGCTTGTTCTCGTATCCTCTGAGAAGGCCTATCATCCTTACCCTAATGACGGGCAGGAGGACGTGCCCGGCAATGCCGTCCTTGAATGGGTCGCGGGAGACTATGCTGATACGCATGACGTGTACTTCGGAAAGGCTTTCGACGATGTCAACGACGCCGGTAGAGACAATGATCCGACCGGTGTTCTGGTAAGTCGCAATCAGGCCGAAACGACGTATGATTCTCCCGGCGTTCTTGAATTAGGCCGGAGTTATTACTGGCGGATTGATGAGGTCAACGATTTGCATCCGAATAGTCCGTGGAAAGGCAATATCTGGAGTTTTACAACGAGTAATTTCGTTGTCATAGACGATTTTGAACAGTACGATGCCGATACTAATCATATCTGGTATGCCTGGCTTGACGGGCTTGGCTATGGTGTCCCGGATACTGCAAATTATTATGCCGGTAACGGTACTGGTTCGGCCGTAGGCGATGAGAGTACGGTTTCGTTCACAGAGGAAACTATCGTCAAAAGTGGTCTTCAGTCGATGCCGCTGGCTTATGACAACAATAAGCAGGGCTACGCCAATTATTCAGAGGTGGAGCTGACGTTGATGTCACTGCGTGACTGGACACAGCAGGACGTTGAGGAATTGTCGTTGTGGTTCAGCGGCATGCTCAGCAACGATGCAGAACTATTGTACGTGGCCCTGTCCGATGGCGCCGGCACATCGGCCGTCGTGATCCATGATAATCCGGACGCCGCGACGATAGACATCTGGACAGAGTGGATCGTTCCACTGCAGATGTTTGCCGATCAGGGAATCGACCTGACCGATGTTGATGGGATTTCGATCGGCTTAGGGACAAAAGGTAACACAACGATACCCGGCGGCTCAGGTAAGATGTACTTTGATGACATTCGACTGTATCGATAATCATAGTGGATTAGCATATAACGATGAAAAGGAGAATCATTATGCACAGGCAAAAAGGCTTTACACTGATAGAGCTTTTAGTCGTTATTGCCATCATTGCTTTGTTGCTGTCTATATTAATGCCAACCCTGCAAAAGGTGAAGAAGCAAGCCCGCACGGTGGCCTGTCAGGCCTCTTTGCACCAATGGACGCTCATCTGGTCCATGTTTACGACGGACCGGGACGGGTTTTTTCATCAGGGTCTCGGTGGAGAAAGCCAGACGAGTGAGGGCCGATGGCCGGTCGTTATGCGGACGGAATACCGCGATTTGGATATGCGTCTGTGTCCGATGGCCACGAAGCCCTTGTCCGAGGGCGGCTTGAATCCGTTCGCGGCGTGGGGCGTCTTTGACGACGGTTCCTACGGTAGTTATGGCTTCAATGAGTGGTTGTGCAATCGCACGACGGGCGACAACGCCGCTAAATATTACAGACATGTCAATGTCAGGCCCGCGGATAAGATACCGCTTTTTATTGATTGTTTCTGGTACGACGTTTGGCCGTTTCCTGAAAATCAACCCCCGTTATACGATGGCGCCACGGAAAACCTCGCCGGGAGTAATGAAATGCGACGGGTTTGTCTGAACCGGCACGGCGGGGCGGTCAACAGCGCCTTTCTGGACTGGTCCGTCAGGAAGGTGGGATTGAAAGAACTCTGGACGCTGAATTGGTATAAGGACTTTAACACGCACGGCCCATGGACGCAGGCCGGCGATGTCCAGGCCGACGACTGGCCGGAATGGATGAGAAAGTTCAAAGATTACTAAATCGGCTTAAATCTTAACCGTAATTACCTTCATCTCTATATGTTTTCTGGACGATTTTTGTCCAGAAAAAAATACGTAGTTACCACAATAGCGGAGCGCCTACCTTTCTTGGTATGATAGTAAAAACTCCTCGTAGAGTTTGTAACGATGACTATCCTGGCCCCTGCCGTCAATGGGTATTCCCTCACCTCGGCAAGCAGGGGCCTTTCCTTTTATTT
>JAFGTG010000604.1 GCA_016934255.1 Sedimentisphaerales bacterium | reverse complement strand
GTGCCGGTCTGGAAAATCCAGGACACGGTGCTGATCTGCCCGCCGGTGATCTCGCAATGGGCCGCGGTGGGAGCGATGCAAGCCGGCAGATCGTACTGCCGGGACAAGCTGAAAACGACAGGTGAAATCCGGCGAATGTTCCTGGATGCGATGGACGATATAGCGGATTTAGTCACTGTTCCTCGCGCCGAGGGCGCTTTCTATTTTCTGCTCCGCATCCATAAAAACCTGGATCCTATGACGCTCGTCCGGCGATTGATCGAAGAATACAAGGTCGCCGTCATTCCCGGCACGACCTTCGGCGTTCAGGACGGGTGCACTCTACGGATCGCATACGGCGCCTTGAAGAAAGACACGGCCGCCGAAGCGATTGGCCGGCTCGTAAAAGGATTAAAAAACATCCTTACAACATGAATATCTTACCTTTAAAGGTGACAAGGACCGGATATTCCATCATCGTCGTTTAATGGACAACCGAAGGCGCGAAAAACCGTTTTCACGCGCCTTCGGCGCCCTCCGCACCAGCCTTATTTACTGCAATCAATCCTGCGAACTCCCTTTTCCTCCTATAGAGCGTCTTCACATTGCAAATATTGTCGAAAAAATGACGACTATTTTATTTTCTTTTTTCCTTTCACCGATCAATCCCATACCCACGAACCGTCAAATGCTCCCACTTAACGCCGGAAACGCCAATCTGTTATTATATGTCGTATTGACCCCATCGGAAGATTCGAGTATGATGGCCCCAGTCGTGAACTGGCTGACAATCGAGATATGGCACAATTGAAGGGTAAACACGATGTGGTACAAAGTTTTCATGTTAATCGCCATACCAGCTTTAGCCATCGGATGGGTCGCCTACTATTTATGGATGCGCAAAGTCATTGAGGAAGAGAAAAATCAGCCCAAACCGGAATCTCAACGTCTTAAGAAAACCAAGAGCGAAATCTCCGATTGGGCCCAAAAAATGGCAGCCTATAAACCGCCAAAGTTTAAAAAGACCTATGACGACGACGAACCCGAACAGGATTCCCAGAATCAGCCGGACAAAACAGAGTAATTCATCCAGCAAGACAGGAAATGAGGTATTTATTCATGACTGAATTCATCACGGAGGATTTTCTTCTCCAAACACAAACCGCCAAAATCCTCTATCACGACTACGCCAAGACATGTCCCATTTACGATTATCATTGTCATCTGCCCGCCGATCGGATTGCCGCCGACCATAAGTTCGACAATCTCACGCAAGCCTGGCTCTACGGCGACCATTACAAATGGCGGGCTATGAGAACCAACGGGGTGTCAGAAAAATACGTCACCGGCAACGCGAGCGATTGGGAAAAGTTCGAGAAATGGGCCCAAACGGTCCCCTGCTGCCTTCGCAATCCCCTCTATCACTGGACCCATCTGGAATTGAAGAATCCCTTTGGGATCAAAGATAAGCTGTTAGGCCCCGATACGGCCCGCGAAATTTACGACAGTTGTAGTGAAAAGCTGAAATCGCCGGATTTTAGCGTCCGTAACATCATGCGGAAGATGAACGTCAAGCTCGTCTGCACGACGGAAGGACCGCTCGATATGCTCGAACACCATCAGAAGATTCGTGAAGACGGCTTTGAAATCAAGGTCCACACGGCGTTCCGGCCGGACCAGGCGATGGCCGTCGAGAATATTCAGGCACTGGATGAGTTCATCCAAACGCTTTGCCAGATCTGTGATACGGACATCACAAGCTATGGTTCCTATATCGAAGCGCTCCGCGAACGCCACGATTATTTCCACCAAAACGGATGTCGGCTCTCCGACCACGGCCTCGAAACCGTTTACGCCGAAGAGTACACCGAAAGTGAAATCAACGCGATCTTCGATAAAATACTTCAGATCAAAGAGTTAGATTTGTCGGAACGTCTAAAGTTCAAATCCGCGATGTTAGTCGATTTGGCCCTGATGGACCACGAAGCCGGCTGGGTTCAGCAGTTCCATCTCGGCGCCTTGCGAAACAACAGCACCCGGCTGTTCAAAGCCCTCGGGCCGGATATCGGATGCGATTCGATGGGCGATCTGGAGATTGCTAAGCCCCTGTCCAAGCTCCTGGACCGGCTGGATACGAACAATCAACTCGCCAAAACCATCCTCTACAACCTCAATCCGCGAGATAACGCCCTCATCGCGACGATGATCGGCAACTTCCAGGCCTGCCCTGAGCTTGCCGAACGGGATGGCTCCGTGCCGGGAAAGATGCAGTACGGCTCGGGCTGGTGGTTCCTCGACCAGAAAGACGGGATGGAGGACCAGATGAACGTCCTCTCGAACATGGGATTGCTCAGCCGGTTCGTCGGCATGCTCACGGATTCGCGTAGTTTCCTCTCGTATCCCAGGCACGAGTATTTCCGCAGAATCCTCTGCAACATGCTCGGCAACGACGTCGAATCGGGGCTTGTGCCGAACGACCTGACACTGCTCGGCACAATGATCAAGGACATTTGCTTCAACAATGCCAAAAACTACTTTCCCATGGCGTTAGAATAAGGACGTTTTAAATGATGGCAAAAACATCCATTATCATTCCGATATTGCTTTTAACGTTCTCCCCGGCCTTTATCGAAGCCCGGACAAACCCCGAACAAACTCCTGAGTTTGATGTACAAATTGCCCTTGAATTAAAGCTCGGAGAACCTACGGGCCAACTCCGGGCGGTTCCTGTCCATCTCGGAAAAGGACAGCCCAGAGCGATTCTGGCCGTGCATTGCCCGGACGCCGAGGTCGATCCGTACGTCGAGATGTTCTTCTTCCCGAAAGATACCCTGAAACTCACGCTTTTTGACGAAAAAGGCAAGATTCTCTGGCGCCGTGACCTCGGTCGAGGCGTCATCCCCGGCATCTGGTTCACACCCGTTTACCCCTTCGACCTCGATGGCGACGGCGTCGATGAAATCTGGTTTGTGAATAACCTCGATGCTGACCACCCGTTGAGTATTAATAACCTGCGGCTCGAACGTATCGACGCCCGAACAAGCCAAACCACGGGACAATGGCCCTGGCCGCGACCCGCGGGAAATCAGAGCCTGAGCCACACCTTTCGGAATTTCATCCTCGGCGGGTACGTCAAGGGCAAACCCGTCCTGATTACCGCTCAAGGCACGTATGGGCCAATGGCGATACAAGCCCATAACAGCGATATGCAGCTTCGATGGGAATATAAAATCAGAGGCGAGACGCCGGGAGCGCGAGGAAGCCACATGTGCCCGGTCTTAGACACCAACCACGACCATATCGACGAACTCCTCTGGGGCGAACGCTGCATCGAGCTGGACACCGGAAAAGAGCTTTTCTGCGCCGATAGAGATACCTATCGCGGCCATTCGGACGTCATCCAGCCGGTACTGGACCGAAGCAGCAATAAATGGTTCTTTTTCACCTGCCGGGAAAGCACAAACGTCTCGCCCCGAGTGGCCCTTTTCAACGACGCGGGGCGTCGAATCTGGGGCGACGTGGACCAAGGGCACATGGACATGGGTTGGGTGGCCCGAATCGGCGAAAATGGCGAGCAAATCGCGATGGCGATCCGCATCGGCGCCAAAACCGCCGGTCCGAAAGGATTCTTCCGACAGGAAGTGGACGAATTCACCTATAACGCCCTGTCCGGCCAACCGCATCCCCTGCCGTTCAGTGTGTTCTGCACATTACCCGTGGACTTGAACGGCGACGGCATCCACGAACTCGTCCGGGGATTGGCCGAAGGCAACGGCGACATCCTCGACCATAAAGGGCGAATTATTGGAAATATCAACGGCAAGGCGGCTATTGCCTCGAAAATCCTGGACCATCCCGGCGAACAAATCCTCAGCTTCCGCCCGGATGGAACAATCTGCATCTGGGCCGACCGAAACGCTCACGATACCCCGGAAGCCTTGAAACGCACCTCTCACCCATTCTACAAGGCCAACCAGAAGCTGTCGGCCACGGGCTACAACGTCGTCAATCTCGGGGGAATATGATCCCGAAAGGGGTAAAAAATGCGATTTTGCCCAAGGAATTGCACAATTTGTGAATTGTTTATTGACAAAAGGTCATTTTTTGGCTTAAATACCTCCTAATAGTCGTCGAAATAACTATTGATGAATGGGGTCGGTGCCCGAGTGGCTAAAGGGAACGGGCTGTAAACCCGTTGGCGAGAGCCTACGCTGGTTCGAATCCAGCCCGGCCCATTTC
>JAFGTG010000603.1 GCA_016934255.1 Sedimentisphaerales bacterium | reverse complement strand
TGGCATCGGCTGGTGGTTCGGGGACCCTGTTCATTGACGACATCCGGCTGTATGGACAAAAACAGCAGCCGTAAAAGTGGCGATGTCACAAGACAATAGAGTTGGCTTCAAGGGGGCCGTATCGATCTCAGGTACGGCCCCCTTTTGCTTTGAGAGCATCATCGATAATCCCTGCAGACACCCATGAATGGAACAACGAACGAATAGCTTGAAAGAGTTGTGCGCTCTTTCATTTTTAGACACGTTCACCAATGAAAAGCTTAAAGTCAAACACTCAAATCTCTGTTGCCATAAAAACTCTCTTTTGTAAGCCAAAAAATTGTGGGCGTTTAGGCCGTGATAAATCACTCTTCAATATCTTCATTTGTTCCCGTCCTGTTCACCATTATTCGGCTTGTTCCAGGCTTTGTAAAGGGCGATTGAGTTTGTAAGCGATTCCTTTGAATGAGGGTGAGTATCACGAACGGCGGTCCGTTAAGGTCGTCAAAGAAAGAGGCCTCACATAGCCGATAGTTATGCTGACGACATCATCTATCGGAAAGGAAATCCAATAATGTCAATGAATAAGATCGGCAATTCAGGGCAGAAATCTGAAGGAATTTCGGATCAGCTCTAACAGGTTATCTTAAACTCGATACGAAACGTTCTCCCTGACGTCATGATTGGGCAAACCTGTAGAGAGATCGGTTATCTAATATCAACTATTACAACTTGGCGCCCTCTGGTCTAATTCAAAGTGACATCCAAGTAAACCGAGTGACGGCTGTAAACTTCATAGAACGGCTTGAAATTAACGCCGTTGATGCTGAAACGCAGGGTGCTTGGATCGCCGATGATCGATTTACAGATATCGCCGGCATTGAGTGTCACCGCCCGCCACGTGGAACGAGGCTCGGATTCTTCCGCCGCCAGTAAAACAGGGCCGTAAAAGATGCTGGCGATGTTGGGTTGATCCATGACCGGGCTCAAATAGAAATGAAACGGCATTTTCAGATCGATCGTATCACCGTCTTTCCATGCCCTGCTGAGAGTCAGATAGGTGCCTGGTGTCGCCTGAACGGTCATCTCTTTGCCGTTCGTCTTTACAAAAAAACCATGAGTTGCCCATCTCGGCACACGAACCTTAATGTCAAATGCACCACCGCCTTTGAGTGTCAACCGAGTGCTATCGGCATAGGGGAAATTAGTTCTTTGTTCGACAACGACGTTGCGAGCCGCCCAGGTCAATGTGGACGGCACATAGAGATTGACATATAAAGTCGTGTCATTCGTACTTTTGAAATAGATGGAATCCTGGAGCTTTGTATTACTCTCCAGTGCGGTACCGTTACAGCAGGTGAAACCGCTCATGTCGGCATTACTGAATTGCTTTCGAGCGCCGGGATTGAGCGGTACGTGATAAGTATTGCCGGGATTGTCTTCGGCCACGGAGGCTAAAATATGGTTGTACAGAGCCTGTTCGTAATAATCCATAAACTTGCCATCCTGGTCATACATAAAGAGCTGACGGCTCAACTTCAACAGGTTATACGTTGCGCAGGTTTCGTTCTGTCCGCCTTCGGCGAAACCATTCGCATATAACGTGTTGGGCTGGGCTGTGAAGCATTCGGGATTGTTCGGGTTTTTAGCGCCTGCCACACCCCCGATGTTATACATATAACAATGAGTGCATAGATCCCAGAAATTGTCCGCGATCCGGTAGTACCGGATATCTTGTGTGCCTCTATAGGTTTCCAGGGCGCCGGTAATCTGGGGAATATGCTGGTTGGCGTGTTTTCCACGCAGGGTATCCACGTTCTTTGTAAGACCATGGGTATGTTCGGCATCGCCAAAGAAGAAGCTGATATTATCAAACAATCGCGCACATTCCAGAAACCTCCGATCATTCGTGATTCTATGCAGACGGGCCATCACTTCGTTCATGCCACCATACTCGCCGGCAATGTAACGATTCCACATGTCGATGCGCGTGGACGTAGGAACACCCTGGAGACGCCGGTAAACCCAAAGACCCATGCCCTCTGCGATTTCGAGGGCCTTTTTGTTGCCGCCGACCTCGTAGCAATCGAGAAGCCCGGCGAGGATTTTATGCAGCGTATAGTAGGGAGCCCATATCTGATTGTTTCTACTGCCATAAGTGGCCCCCTTTTCCAACATAATGAATTGGTCCGGCGGGTAAGCGCTGATAAAACCTTTTCCCCAGTTCTCGTAATCGGTCCGGATGCCGTCCTGGCTTAGATCCGAGTCATAGTCGTCTTTACCCGGCCCAGGTGGAACCGTCGTCGGATCGGCATTGAATTCACCCCCTTCTTTGATCGGTGCGCCTGACTTTTGGGATAGATCATATAACGTATCAATCATGTAATTCATCTTCAGGAGGAAAACAGATCGCAGGTTTTCATCGTACGTGGTGCTTGCATAGGATTGTGCCAGCGCGGAGAGATAGTGACCGCTGGCATGGCCCCGCAGTCGCGTGGTCCGGCTATCCCAGACGCCCAACGGTTTGACGCCTTCCGGCTGTTCTTGTCCAAAGGCATCGCGGAAATTAAAAAGAAAACTATTCGGATCGGTCTTAGCCAGGGTAAGGATGAATTTATCACGATTCTTCATAAACGGTGTGTCCCGGCCGTTTTCATCCTGATTCAACACGACCTGGCGCAGGGGATGTGGGCTCTCGCCAAAGCCGGCGGCGTTGCCGACCGACCTTCTGTGATCACACCGCCGGAATCATTCTTTGAAAAGGTCCGCGAAAGAGACAGGCCGCCGGCACGGGAATTTTACAAGAAATATATCGATGTTAAGGGCATGCCGGTTGTCGCCGCGGAGCAAGTGGCGGACCTTGCGTTGCAGCGCACCTATGAGATTGTTACCCATATGCTGGCCGGTCGCCCGGACGTGCTGCAAGCCATGGTCGATCGAGGGATGTACCTGGTCATTATCGGCAAGGATCAAGTTTATACGGATCTGCCCGAAAACAGAAATGCCCGAAATCCGGATTACCTCAACGAGCGCGTTCGCGGCACCGGCGGTTTTCCCACCAGCTTCGGCGAAGAAAACCTGTTGAGCCTGCCTATCGACCGCTATGACGACGAGAGTATCGCCGTCCATGAATTTTGTCACATAATCGACAGCACGTTGAGGAGAATAGATTCCACATGGGGGGACCGCAAGAACGCCGTGTACCAAAACGCGGTTGAAAAGGGTTTGTATAAAGACACCTACGCTATCAGTAATTCCAGCGAATATTGGGCCGAGATCGCTCAGGCTTATTTCGACACGAATCGCATCAACAACTGGAATCACGGTCCCATCGGTGGACGCGAGCAGCTAAAAATCTATGATCCATGCGGCTATGAGTTAGCCAGAACCACATTCAACTTAAGTCCCGAACAAGACTGGCGCTATACACCACTGCAAAAGCTGCCCAATGTCATCCCGCCGCCGGTAAAGTTTAATATTGATCCGTATTATACGAAATTGACCTGGGCGCGGGAATTCACCGTACTCGGACGGCAAGCCAGTGATGAGGCTCTGCTTAAAGCAAATGACACAATCCGCAAGATGTTTGCCTATCGTCATGATATCCTCAAGGCGCTGATCGCCGATGGCGTTAAGCTGGTCGTGCTGAGTCCCAACGAGAGGATAT
>JAFGTG010000602.1 GCA_016934255.1 Sedimentisphaerales bacterium | reverse complement strand
CTCTTGCGCCGAGCTTGGAGCAATGTACCCAGAGCACCTTGCCCCATCGGCCCGACTGAATATCGCGAGCGGCTTCCTTGACAGCCGGGCACGAGCGGTGTTGCGTTCCGGCCTGGACGATACGTTTATATTTGCGAGCCGCCTCGACCATCTTGCGACCTTCCCATATCGAATGGCTCACGGGTTTTTCCACGTACACGTGCTTGCCCGCCTGGCAAGCGTAAACGGTCATGAGCGAATGCCAGTGGTTGGGTGCGGCGATGACGAGGGCGTCGATATCCTTGCGGTCCAGAAGCTCTCTAACGTCGGCGTAGCCCGATACGGTCGTGCCGTAATCATCCTTACACTTTTTTACCCAGCCTTCAAGGACTTGACTGTCAGGATCGCAGACAGCGACAACATTTACGTTTTTCAAGCTTTGGAAGTGCTTGATATGACCGCCGCCCCGGCTGCGGATACCCGCGACAGCCACACGGACTTCATCGTTGGCTCCGCGTGCACCGGCTAAAATACCGGAATATGAAGATAAGGCCAGGTAGGAACCTGCCGTAGCCTTGATGCCCCGTTTCAGGAATTTACGACGATTGATTTTACTCATTATCTGATCCTTTCTCGAATGTTATGCCCGATCACGGCGTTGTTAAATTATCGGTTTTTAAGTTGCCGGGGGTAACAAATCTTTAAATCAGTAAATTTAACTATCTTATCGAATTTATCCCGGCCGTCAAGCCGTTTTCATTGCTCCAGATGGTGAACCAAGTTGCCATCACTTTTCACTTGCATTTCATCCTTCTACTCATTAGACTTCGCATTTCAGGCAAATAATATATGAAATCCGTATAAACGAAGAAAAAACCATAGCAAAGGGGAAGACCATGATGAATTCCAAAATCCTTCAAAGACGTCAGTTTCTTAAATCCACCGCGGTTACGGGGCTCGGATTAACGATTCTGCCCAGCGGTGTCCTGTCCGGCGCTAACGCGCCCAGCAACAAACTCAATGTCGCCATGATCGGGACCTGGGGCCGGGCCGACGCGCATTTCGATGCCATTTCGAGCGAAAACATCGTGGCTTTGTGCGATGTGGATGAGAATCATGTCGCTCACGCGGCCAAGAGATTTCCCAGGGCCAAGCATTACGTTGATTGGCGCAAATGCCTCGAACAAAAAGATCTGAATGCCGTCATTTGCTGCACGACGGATCACACACATGCCTTCGTTGGCAACTGGACCTTGAATCGGGATCTGCACATCTACCTGGAAAAGCCGATTGGTAACTGCGTCGAAGAAGCCAGGAAGGTACGTCTGAACTGGGAAAAGAAAAAGAACAAACTAGCCGTGCAGGTCGGCACCCAACGACACGCCAAGCCGAACTTCGAACGCGTTCGCGAGTTGGTTAAGGACGGCGCGATCGGCGAACTGACGGATTGCTATGCCTGGGGGAATCGACAGATTCGCCGAAAGGGATATCCGCCGGCCCAGGGCCAGCCGCCGAAAAATCTCCACTACGATTTGTGGATCGGACCGTCGCCGTACCATCCCTACAATCCGGAATATTTTGCCGGCGGCCCCGGCATGAACTGCCTTTCATGGAACATGTATTGGGATTACGGCACCGGCCAGGTCGGCGATATGGGCAGTCATACCATCGACCTGGTATGGAATGCGATTGACGCGGGCTTGCCTACGACGGCTGAAGGCGAAGGCGAAAAATTCAATCCTGAAGTCACCCCCGTGGAATTGCATATAGCTTTCGATATTCCCGCCAACGACTGGCGCGGTCCCGTGCGCGTTCACTGGTACCAGGGCGGCATGATGCCAAGATCGCCGAAGGAATACATCGATCTGAACAAGATCGGACACGGAGCGATGTTCAAGGGCACCAAGGGCTTTGTGGTTTGTGATTTCGATTCGCGGATTTTGCTGCCGTTCGGCGACGATGCAGACCTGACCTATTATAAGCGCCGAACCAAAGACGAAGTGATCCCGCCGCTGGGCCATTTCCAGAAGGAATGGGTCAATGCGTGCAAGGGCGATTTGAAGACCTCCTGCGATTTCACGTACGGCGGCACGGCCATCGAGATGATGCTCCTCGGGATGGTCGCTTACCGTACCGGCGAAAAGCTCGAATACGACGGCGCCGCCGGCCGCGTGACCAATAGCGCGAAGGCTGACGATTTACTCCGTCGCGAGTATCGCCCCGGCTGGACCCTCAACGGATAACACGAAAAGGCGACTGCAAAACCTTTTCCTGCATTAAGACCGTTAACTTCGTTTGTAATGACGCCGTAAGGCGTTACCTTGGAAGGTCTGTACTGGTAAAGACGAGTTTGGCACATCGTGTAGGCGCATCGAATATCCAGCAAAGTAAAGATTGGTTCTTGCCAGAGCGGACTTCCTTGTTTATTGTAGTAGAAGATGATAAAGGATTTGACCGTATTGTTAAGGGAGTGACATGATGAACGTGCGAATGAGAGCTTTTCGCTGCGTTTCGATATTCTTCGTGTTGATGAGTGCCATCCTCACGCCGGGATGTGCCCCTCAACCGAGCGTTCAGGGCTTGTTTACCCGCCACGAGCTTCTCAGCCGGGGGCGGTTGGCCGTGCTCGGACTGACGGAGGAACAAGAGCAATTATTGATGGCGTCGTATATTCGGGCCTTTCCCTTGCGCATTATAACGTTTGTCGAAAGGTATCGCTTGAAAGATATTCTCGGCGAACAGGATTTGTTGAAAGGCCGGCTCGATGATAATACGCGGGCAAAAATCAGGAAGATTCTCGGTGTCGAAGCATTGATTATGTGCACCTATTACGATGACGAGGCCTTTGGGGCTGGCGGCAAGAAGCTGCGGATACGGATCGTCGATAGCGAGACCGGTGCGATTTTGGGATCGGTGATTACCATTGCCGGCGATAACTTCCTGGGCCATTGTGAGATGGCGGTGCAGGCCCTGAAGAAAGATCTCTACAGTAAACAGCAAACCCAAAAATTGGCCAATGAACCAATCCCGTAGTCCACGAAGATAGGTGTTCTGTTTATTTTGTTTAAGCACCGATAAGATGATCCCGCACTATCCTGATTCCTCTGAAATAACCATGGAGTTGCGACCTGTATTGCACCCGATGTTTAAAACGCTCTCGGGGGGCATTTCGGAATTTACTTTTGCGAACATTTATCTGTTTCGTGAAACGCACCATTATCGAATCTCGCAACTAAATCAAAAACTTTATCTTATCACGGGTAGAGATGCAGATCAGTCGTTTTTCATGTTGCCTTTTGGTCTGCCGGAGGTCCGCGTTCTCAAGGAACTTTTCACCCGGTATGGATCGATGAAAGCTCTCACGCCGTCACAAGCGGAGCAACTGGCCGATCTCGGATACGACGTCTCGGAGGACAGGGATAACTTCGATTATCTGTATTCGCGGGAGGACCTCGTGAATCTGACGGGCCGTAAGTTTCATAAGAAGAAAAATCAACTCAACCTATTCATTCGAAATAATGAATGTCAGGCAAAACCGTTGCTCGAAGACTATCGAGATGACGCCCTCCACATCCTGGAGCAGTGGCGTCGCCGACAGGACAGACCAGGCGATGTCGTCGCCGCGGCCGAAGCGCTGGAGAAGATGTGGCCGTTGCAACTGTGCGGCGGTATCTTCTATATCGACGGGCAACCCGCGGCGTATTGCCTCGGCGAAGAGCTGGCCCTCGGCACAAGCTTCGTGATCCACTTTGAGAAAGCCGTTCTGGCGCCGGAGTTCAGAGGGCTTTATCAGTTTATCAATCAGGCGTTCGCCTCCATCCTGCCGGACAAATACGAGACGGTCAATCGCGAACAGGACCTCGGCGATCTCGGCCTCCGCCAGGCGAAAGAAAGCTACCACCCCGTCGGCTTCGTGAAAAAGTACCGCGCTAAGCCCTCACATCAAGATTGACTTCGATCCAATTGGCTGGTTAAATGGCCCGCATGTTTAAGAATGTTTCCATTATCGGCGACGGGGGAATGGGCACCGTTTTGGGGATGCTGCTCTGTGAGAAACAGATCCCCGCACGGATATGGGGCTATGACCGCGAGCAATTAGCGGAAATTGAACGCAATCGCGAGAACAAAAAATTCCTGCCCGGCTATTCACTTTCCAAAGAGCTACGCTTCGAGCCGGATGACGAGCGCATCATGACCGGCGCCGATTTGATCGTCTCAGCCGTCCCGTGCCAGTTCATACGCCGGGTATGGAACCGGCTCAAAGACCGCGTCCCGGCGGATGTCCCCGTCGTCTCAGTCGCGAAAGGCATCGAAAACGAGACCTTGCTTCGCCCGACGCAGATCATCGCCGAAATTCTCGGTTTATCATCCGACGATAGATTGGCCGTGCTGAGCGGTCCGACCATTGCCGACGAGTTGGCCCGAAAGCTCCCGGCGACGGCGTGCGCCGCGGCTCGTGAAAAAGACCTGGCCCGACACATCCAGCGCACGTTCAGCATGCCCTGGTTCCGCGTTTACACGAATACCGACTTGGTCGGCGTCGAGCTGGCCGGGGCGATGAAAAATATCATCGCCATCGCCGCGGGGATCATCGACGGCGTCGGCGCCGGCGACAATGCCAAGGCGGCCCTCCTGACCCGCGGCCTTACCGAGATCAGCCGGCTGGGGATCGCGATGGGCGCCGTACCGCAAACGTTCTCGGGCCTGACGGGCCTGGGCGACCTGGTCACAACCTGCATCTCGCCGACGGGCCGAAACCGCTCATTCGGCGAACGGATCGGCAAAGGCCAAACCGCCGAGCAGGCCCAGCAAGCCACCCCCTCCGTTGTCGAAGGCGTCGCCACCTGCAAATCGGTCGTCGTGCTCGCTGAGCGTTACGAGGTCGAGATGCCGATCACGCAAGCCATTTATGAAGTGCTTTTCGAGAACAAGCCCGTCCAGGCGGCCATCGCCGACCTCATGCAACGCCGGCTCAAGGCCGAATAAGCGAGCTCTTCGATTCACCCTTTAGGCGTAGATTGGCTTTGTTTTTCAAACGGAACCACGAATGAACACGAACGGACACGGACTCAATGGAATGTGAAAATTGGGTTTGTTTTACATAATCATCCTCCTTCTTTTTAGGATTTCGGGTTTAGGATTTCCGGCAGAAAGCCGGCATATTGGGTTTGTTTTTTCAAACGAATCCCCAAAAAACGTTGAAATTCCCTGGCGATATGCGACATACAACATACGACATGCGAATTTTTGTGCATTTTTATAAAAAATTGTGAATTTCTGTAAGTGTTTTAGCCTTGTTGAACATTTATGAGCCATTTTCGATTTAAAAGGAACCACGAATGAACACGAATTCGATCGCCAATGTAAGGATGTGGATTTCCGGCCGGAGGCCGGCGATTGGCTTTGTTTTACATTAACCGCGGAGCTCGCGGAGATCGCCGAGATAATTGTTCTATGATTTTCCATGAATGGTCATTATTTCCTCTGCGTTCTCGGCGCTCTCAGCGGTGAAATATGCAATTGGGTTTGTTTTTTCAAATGGCCTGACAAGAAGAACGGGATTGTTTCATTCGCAAACAATCATCATTTGTCAATTTATGCCATAGGTATAATCAATAATCATTGATAAGGTCTTGAGTCTGTTGCCCTGGGTCTTTTTCTTTTCCTGTCTCCTGTGTTCTGAATTCTGTATTCTATTCAAATGTTAGTTGTATAATATACTTAATTACGGCCCGGAAGTCAAGTGAAATCTGATTTTTAACACGATTTATAAAATTGACGCCGAAATGAGTTCGTAGTCGTTAGTGAATAGTATTTGGTTCGTAACGGCTATAAATCAATGACATAAATATAAAATTCGAGCTCGAAATAAATTGTAAAAAGATATTACTCTAATTACACCTCTACTGTTTCGGCGTAGTTATACGCACTGACGGTAGGAGGCGGCATACGCGGCCACTGCTCTTATAGCTTCTTCAGTTGGTCGCGTGCAGTTAACAAAAGAAAGACGGAGGATGCTAGCTGGGAGACGAAAAACATCATTCAACAGTGCGTGTATGAAAGATTGGGTAGCAAATCGAGAGCCTTTGAAGTCAAGCACAACCATGTTGCCATTTTTAACTGTTGGTGTAATTTCATTATTTCTGACTGTAGCAGCAGCTTCGACATCCTCATTGAAGTCACCGACTGAAATTATTTTCAGCCCTTTCAATTCAGGTACTTCTGTCAAAAAATCGAGCGCAGCCGGGCCAGAGCATTTCTGAGCCTCAGCAGCAAGCGTACGACAGAGTGAGAGTAATCCTCCGAAGTCAACGACTCCAGTAGCAGGTAAATCCATTGTCACGGATGTTCCATCCCAAGTGTTGATGCGACGATACACACGTTCCATCCCAACCGCCTCGTTTTCGGTAACGCCAAGCAGCGCTCTCTTAGAAGCTAGCCAGAAAGTACCACCAGCCCGCCAACATATTTCTTTAGTGAAAAATAAACCAAGCCCAGCATTTTCTGAAGCTGAATACATTCCATGGCGAAATGCTCCTGATACGTGGGGTAAGATTGCGAGTTTCAATCCTTCAAGATCGTTGCATAACTCGGGATATGTTGTATTTAAAGAAGAAAGGATCCCTTGACCACAGTCACTGATGGATATTTGAAGTGAATTCCTATCTGGGAAAAACTGGGCGATAGCTACTCCTCCAACAGGAGAATTTGAATGTTGAACAACATTACGTCCGAGTTCAGCCATGCCATATTTCAAAGCATCCATTGTCTCGTCACCTGGGCCAGACCCAAGTTGCGCTACACTCTTAACAAAGCGAGTAACGTCTTGATGTGTTTTAATAACATGAAGCCCTGTATTTTGGCGTGAATTATCCCAATCTGGTGTGGATTCATAATGTTCTAGGACGTAATTTATCCCCATACTATCTATGTAAACATTCGCAGGATTATATGGTGACAACTTTGCCTTAACTGGAATACCTAATTCATGGCCAATTCTCAGGGCATATGCTGTGTACTGTGAAAGACTCCATGGTTCAATAAATTTATTATTTGTAAAATCGATTACTAATTCGTGTGCCCAGTCAGGGAGAGTTGTTCGCCACTCCCATGTTTGTAGGCGATATCACATATCTGCGCCACCCCCCGCAAGATTATAGCCCGGAACTCGGATGAAATATTCATCTGGAAGTTTCATCTAATATTTACCTATCCGAAGTTGTGTTATTTTTCTTAATTCTTTTCTTGTATTTCTTATTAATCATATCGTTTGTTTCTCGCTAAGTATAAAAAGTAATTCAACGGTTGAGGAATATATTAACATATATTTTTTATCACGCCAGATTTTATTGTGGTAGAACAATAGTGAAATAGTTAAACATAAGGCGAAAGGAGAAAAGCAAGTGCTATTGTTTATTGATGAAAGTGGGCAGGATCATCAGGTGATGCCGTGCGAGGTATTGGCAGGTATCTCTGTGGCTGAAGAAAATCTTTGGAACCTGATAAAAGCTATCCGCTCCGCCGAAAAAGACCATTTTGGAGATTATCTTCGCAACCTTCGGACGACAGAGATTAAAGCGAGAAGATTTTTAAAACGTAAGTGTTTTAGGTTGGCCAATCAGAAAATCGATATCCCGGATGAAGAATTGCCCGCTCTGGCTCATTCTTTTCTTTTGAAAGGAATGCAATCCCGAAAATTGAAAACGGATAGCCATTCTGTAACAGCTCTGGAGCTAACCGGATATTGTCGTTCGGTTCTTCATTTCATCGATAAAGTTATCGATATTGCCGCTAATTTTGAAGTCAGGGTGTTTGCTTCTGTTGTCGATAAGGATACTGCGGCAACAGAACAGGATATTCTGAAAAAGGATTTTGTGTATTTATTCGAGCGTTATTTCTATTTTCTGAAAACTCTGCCGGAACATAACCGCGGTCTTGTTGTGTTTGATGAATTGGAAAAGAGCAAGGCTCAGAAACTTATCCAGCAGATGGCAAGCTATTTTCTGGGGACTAAGACGGGGCAATTCAGAAGCTCGAAGATTATTCCAGAACCTTTTTTCGTTCATTCGGAACTAACCACGGGAGTTTTCCTGGCTGACCTGACGGCTTATATTATCGGTTGGGGGTGGCGTCTGAATAAGATGTCACAACCGATGAGGCCGGAGTTGGAGTCCTTTGCCAGGAAATTACACGATATGCAATTTGTTGGTGTAAAACCGAAGAGTAAGGGGGATGGGACCTGGACGCTTTACGGTATAAAGTATATCGAGGATAAAGGATTTACGGAAGATAGCGAAAACGTGGAGTTATGAAAAAGAAAAAGGCAATGACCGATCCGAAGATCGACCAAAGCCTCCATTTACAATATCGTATATTTTCGCCTTAGGTTCAAGAAAATTCTTGATCTTTTCATAATCCATATTGCTGGAAATGGTAGAAATTCTTTATTTATAGAGGTTTATGGTCGTCAGGCAAAAAGGTTAAGTTTTCATTTTTCACAAGAACATAAGGCATTTCTTCTCATTGGCGGGAAAAGAGACAATTCGAAAAGTATTTGGAAAATCATAGGACTGTAACAAATCGGTAACATGGAAGTTATAGATTGTGTCCGTTTAAAAATTGAATCATCTTGCGTTTGGGGTCCGAAAGGTATACGTTTGGGGCAACCTGATTTAAGGAGACACCTATGGAAATGCGAAAGACGTGGATTCCGATCTGTTTTATCGTTGTGATGGTGTGTCTGTTGGACGTGCCTGTTTGGGCCGAGGGGGCGAAATCGCAGATGGCGGCGCCAGAAGGGTGGCCGGGGCAGGTGGGTAAGCGGGAATTGTACTCTTCGGAATTTGGATATGTCTATGCCGGCAGCAAGTCGTCCGTGGCGAAGATGGAAAAAATCGTCCTTAAAGTAACCGAAGAATTGGATAAGGAGGGCATAGAGCCGGGCGCGAAGGGGCTTGTCTTGGTGTTAGATAAGAAGGAAAAGCCGCCTTTCGAGGCGGAAACGCTTCTGGCGAAGATCGCCCGAAAACAAAGCGAGAAAGAGAACGGCGAGGATTTGGACAAAGCTCTCGAAGCCCTCGAAGACGGCAAGGAGGAGATGGAAGAGCTGGGATTGGATTTGAATTTCATCTTGTCCATCGCACCCTTGCCGGTTGAGCCGAATTTGCTGCCCGGGCTTATCAAGGGATTTCCCAGGGACGCGGGAGAACAGATCGATTGGTGCATGACGATCCCGACGGAGAGCAATATCAAGTACGGCCTGAAGAAGATGCTCGCCGCGGGTTTGAAAAAAGAGAAAATCGGCGTCGTCGAGCAGGTGGCGCTCTTTCCCTTTCTGGCGATAGCGGAAAACAAAGCGTACGACGAGTTGAAAAAGGCCCGACAGTCTGTGATCTATCAATTTTTCCTGGAAGATCAGGAGGGTCTGACCGAAAAGCAGAAAGAAGAAAAAGTCAAAGCCTTCCAGGAAAGGCTGTAATTTGCTCACATGTCACCCCTGCGAAGGCAGGGGTCCAGGGCGTTCAACGTGGATTCTACCGTAAGGCATCCCCCAGGGACCGCCTTGCCGTAAGGCATGGCCAAGCCATCGCGGGAATGACAAACAGAGTTTCTGCAACAGTAACTGTTTAGGCTTTCGGATTCATGAGCCGGCCGATGAACAGGATGCTGCCGGACTGGTTGTCGCGGATCAGGAACAAAAACGGATGGTCCGCCCGAAATACCGGCGGTTGAGAACCAGGTCCCATGGACGTGAGTCTCATCGTGACCGCCGTCGCGGCGGCGGCTTCGGTGCCTTCCTCGTTGACGTCCACGTAGGCTTTGTGAATGACCGCGGAAATGGCAAGGTTCCGCTTGCCGTTCATGCCGGAGAAATTCGCACTTCCTGAGAAGGCGTCTGTCATTCCCATCGCCTTCAAGATGGAGGCGAGACTGAACTGGCTCGTGAGCTTGAACTTCGGGATGGAAACGATCACTTCTCGTTTGCGGAGCTTGCTCTGCCATTCCGAAAGCTTTTCCAGCGTGAGCGATTGTTCCAGCTCGCCAAGCCCGTCATGTTCTTTCGGCAGCAGGACGATCATTGACAGCTCGTCGTCCACATAGGGTAATTCAAGACCCTGTAGGGTATCCGTTTCCATGTAATTGAATTTCGTCGTCTGGTTCATCATCGGGACGTCGATCTTTTTCCCATCGGAAAGAGTAAACGGCGCTTCTCTGGTTCTGTCCTCTTCGAATTGTTGCGCCCAGTTGCCTTTGAAATAGATCGCGTTGGTCAGGACGAGCCTCGTCATGGAATCGAGCATGCCTTTGGGGATGAGATTTTTGATCTTTTCCTTTGTTTTTTTCTCGACCCAGGCGTTAATGGTTTGCCGCGCCGTCTCGGTGGCCCCGATGAAATCGACCTCATTAAGCCGGCCGTCGTAGTGCGTTTCGACGAGTTCCAGAAATTCCGCCAGAAATCCGTAGTCTTTTTGGCCCCACAGGGCGTTGGCGACGGTGAGTTCGTAAGCCCCGTTTTCGCCTCTGGCGTTCAGGTCTTTGATGCGTTTGCCGAATTCCGAAGCCAATTGCCGGGAATTCAAGTGGGCAGGGGATTGGCCGACTGGGAAATGCAGCATGTCGGCCATTTGCTCGGCCGTTCGGCTTCGCGCCCCGGCGTAGGTCATCGCCAGGGCCGTCGAGATGCTATAGGGCGAGAGAAACAGGTTTCCGTCCGAATTTTGCAGCCGGGCATAGAGTTCCAGGGCAAATGTGTTATTTCCCTGAACGATCATGTCTTGTTTGTCCGAATTGTCGTTCGCTGTGGTGTTTTCCGCGGCTGCGCAGCCGGTAACGATCACCGCTGTGGTTATTAATATGAGGCACCATTGAAACGTTTTCATTTTGATATCCTTCCTAAAAAATTTTTATTCGATCCGATCTATAGAGGTTATGATGCGAATTGCACTCCTTTGGTTGACAATCAATCCTTTAAAACAGTCAAAAACTTTCTAATTGTTCAATAAACGCGTATTCTCATCGTTTTGGAGGGTTTTTTCACCCACGAACTTTTTTCCAGTTTGATTGACAATGCGTAGCTTTTTATGTAGTATAATATATTAGACGTATGCTGTGAAAAGTCTTTTTTTGAGAGGTGACTTATGAGCTCTGAAAAAGATGATACCGTGCGGCGATACAAGTGGCGTATTTTGCTGATCGGTCTTGCCGTGGTGATTGCCCTCCTGACGTTTTTTACCGACGTTTTTCAGCGGTTCGAAACGGATTTAATTCGCCAGCTTTTACTGGTTTTTGGTGTATTAGTGTTTATTAGCGCGTTGCTGGCGATGCTTTCACGCTTATTTAAGATTCTTGAGGTGCTCAAAGAAAACAGCACGAACATGGAGAAAGTCGCCGGGCGACTGGAGGCCATTAGTGCGGAACTGGCTCAGATCAATCACAGCACGCGCGTCAGCGAAGCGGCCAAGGCCATTGCCTTCCGGGATGTGGACCGTCAATCCTTGCGGGAAGCCGTGTTCGACAAGCTTCAGCAGCAGGATTTCGGGGCGGCCAATGAGATCATCGCCGAGATTGCCGAACGGCCCGAATACCGGGATCTGGCCGCACAGCTTCGGGCGCAGTGCGATCGTTATCACGATGCGACGGACCAGGAAAGAGTCAATCAAATCATTGTGCACATCGAGAAATTGCTCGACGATTATCAATGGGTAAGGGCCAGCGCGCAAATTGAGGGATTGATTAAAACCCATCCGGAAAGCGAAAAAGCCAAGGGGATGAGACAGGTTTTGTTCGATCGAAAACAGGCCCGGAAAAAGGTCCTTTTGGCCGCATGGGACGATGCGATTCAGGCCCGGGAGACCGACCGCAGTCTGGAAATTTTGCAAGAGCTTGACTCTTATCTCACCCCCAATGAAGCGTTGGCCTTGCAGGAAGCCGCTCGTGATGTCTTCAAGACAAAACTCCATAATATGGGCGTGCAATTTGCGATTGCCGTGACCGAAAAGCGGTGGACCAAGGCGCTCGATGTCGGCCAGCAAATTATCAAAGATTTTCCGAACAGTAAAATGTCGGGGGAAATTCGCGACAAGCTGGACGTCCTCACGCAAAACGTTCAATTGCAGCAGAATTGAGAGATTACCCGTTCGTTTCAGGGAAATTTTTATCCAAACGTCGTGTGCAATCCGCTAAAGGCGAACACACCCAACGGTTTACGTTTTTTCTCAACATCCATTGGCATGGTCCGAAAAAATAATGAATAATTATGTTATTTTTAATTTTTCGACTTGACATGGGATCAATCTGGCGGTAAATAAGCACTATCATAGATCTACATATTTATGAAGTAGGATACCCAATCGTTGGACCCTGTTGACTATCGGTGAATAGGGACGAGCGGGGTGATGTAGGAGACATTAGGGTTGTTGAAATTGAAAGGAGTCAGGGGTTATGGTCAAGGGAGTGAAAAGAACGAGTATCTATGATGAGATTGGATGGACGGGTCTTCTCAACGTTGTATGGAGTTCCACACCGCATCACATAAAACCGCTTGCTTTGCCGTACGGTTTGTGTGTTTACAGGCATGCGCTTAAAGCCAGTTCGACGTTGCAGCAGTTGCTGGGTCTTCACACGCGGGAATACATGTCATCGAAAATGTTCAGGATACTCAGGCCGAGATTTCATCGTGTCAAATACGTGCTTCAGGCGTATGGAATAGGTATCTGAATCCTCAGACGGCTGTAATATGACGTTCGTATTGTAAATCAAATGCACTACGATCCGGACGGGTATTTTCTATCGGTTTAGGTGTTTACGAAAAGGGGTGTAAACACCTTTCGAGACGCTGGTCTCATAAAAATATCGGGAAAAGCACGAAGAGATCGTAAGGGTGGGATTTGGAACGCGAAAATAAATCGAACCGACGCAGGTCTTATCGAAGGTCGAACAACGATTGCGTTTTTATCATGGTTACCTGATCGGGATAAGCCGCGAACGTGTGAATGTGTAACTCGGTGCGCCGGGCCTCGAAATCGACATAGGAGAAGGGTTGAAGTCCATCGACTTCCAATTCCGGGAACTTGACGAAAACGCCTCGGTTTCGAGCGAAGCGCTCGAGGTCTGTGTGGCTTTGTCGATAAAGATTGGGGCTCATTTTCTCGACCTGAAAGTCAGTAACGTAACTCGCCCCCTGGCTGAGGGTGCATTTATGCGTGCGTGGACCACGAAATTGGAATCGTTCCAGCAGACCGCGTGAGGGCAGCATCTGGCCGGGCGTGCTCACGACTTCCGTAAGACACAGGTCGCCGGAGAAAACACTAACCACGTGCGTACAGCCGGTAACCCAGATAATGGCCTCGTACTTTTCAGTATTGATGTGGCGGTTGGCGTAAATCTGAAAGAGCTCCGGATGTAACGGTCTTTGGAAAAGACTGAACATGAGTTCCCCAACGGCGACATTGATCTGCGGTGATTCCATACATAAAGTCCTAACACAAAATACTGGCTTTCGGTATGGCGTTATTATACCAAAATCAGAAAGTCAAATCAAGGCTGATATCACTACTGAGAGGGGCGAAATCCGGCCTTATGGGACGAATGTTGTGCAAGCACCGCACGTTTAAAGAGTAACGATGCACGACTTTTCGTGAAAAATTTTTTAAAAAAATTGAATGTTCTCAAAAATTTTTTCTACCGGAAAAAGTGGGCGGTAATAGAGACGGCAATAATATTATAAAACGCATGTGT
>JAFGTG010000601.1 GCA_016934255.1 Sedimentisphaerales bacterium | reverse complement strand
TTTCTTCGTGAACCACTTCTCCGTTGATGTGGAGGACCGCCTTGCCGGCATTTTTATCGTATGTACCGGCAAAGTGCAACCACTCATCCCAGGTTACGATACCCGCCCGTATGTCGAAGATCGTGGTTCCGCCGGCGGCCCGGAGCAGCCATCGAAATTCGCCGCTGCTTCTTAGCTCAGGATGAATCACCCAGGTGGAGTCAGCCGCTCTGGCGTTGAACAGCGTCTGATGGTCGCCCGTATTCTCGCATTTTGCCCAGGCGGAAATCGTGATGGCGGAGGTTGGATTTTCGTCGGTGGGGAAATTCTCCCCATCCAGGTCGATGTAGCTAAAGCCGGAGGGTCCTCCTTTGCCTTCGAATTTAGCCGCTCCATTACGCTTGCCGTCCGGGTCTGCTGTGATATCCCCTTTGACAACGCCGTCGTGGCCGTTGCCGGACTGGTCGGAGATGATGTCGCCAACCTCGTCGAATGAATAATACACGACGATAAAGGGATCACTGATGAGGTCGGCAAAGACAATTGTCGTCGGAGTCAACATCAAAATAAGAGAAATCAGACAGGTCACTTTTTTAGACATGATCTTCCTCCTACAAAAGATTGATATAAAAACGACGGACCACAGTTCGACGTACGCCCTACTGCGCCTTTAAACGCTTAAATGAATCTCATGCAGACATGATACTTATACGAAATCCCTTATCATTCTGTCAAGAAAATAATTCCAATTCTACGCCTCTTTTACGGAAAGGTGTGTACTAAACCGGGATTTGACATTGAAGTGGAAACGGCAGCTTACTGTTCGATGATTTGAATATCCTTGAAGCGGATTCTCAGCTCATCGTTTCGATGAATTTGCAGTGCGATGTGACCGGCCCTACCGACGTTCCGGGCCTTGTGTACCTCATCGTTGAGGACTCCGTCACCGTCATAGTCCATGATTGGAATGCCATTGAGATGAGCCGTGAATCGGGTGCCGACCGCCAGTATCTCGAGATTGTTCCAGCCGGGCCCTTCATCGCTGTAATAGAAGGTCAGTGCCGGATTTGCCATCGATGGATCGACCCATTCTCCTTTGGGAACGTTTGGATAAAGCCATCGTTTGACATCACGTGTTTCGTCCCAGATCATGCCGGTCCGCCAGGGTCCGGGAGGATTGATGTCAATTTGCGGGCCGTCGAGCCAGCCGGCCTGGTCGTCGTACCGGCTCCTGATCTGGATACCGCTGTTGCCGGGACTATTGCGATAGGTTTGGAATCGCAAACGCAGGACGAAATCACCGTATGATTTTTCCGTAAGGAGCCAAACGTAATCGTGCTTTTTCCGGCCCATGGAATCGGCGAGGATCGCCCCATCTTCAACACGCCAGAATTCCTTGTCCCTATCGGCCGGTACACATTTAACGGTCCAGCCGGTTAGGTCTTTACCATTAAAAAGAGTCGTCCAGCCCGTGCCATCGAGGGACGCGTTCCGTGTCGCACAACCGGCGAAGAGTAAAGATGCAGTCAAAACACATGTAGCTATAATCATTTTCGTCATAAAACTCTATCCCAAATATCCAATTCGAACTCATTGAATTGCAAGAGCGATTCATCCGGCGCCGACAAACTTGAATGGAAACATCACACCTGGCAACGATAGCATATTCTTTTTAGAAAGGCAACAGTCGTTTTCTTCGTGCCGTCTTGTCAAATCATCCTTCACGTCAATCCCAACCGAGAAAAAATCAAGTAGGATAGATAAAAAAAATTACCAATTCTGAGCTTAAAAGGGCGTTTTCTGTGATAATGAGAAAATTTTTTTATTTTTATCTTGGCAAAATGACTACAGTTGTAATATACTCATATTGACTACTATTGTAATCAAGGAGACGTATAATGAAAAGAGAATTGCCAAAAATAGCGGAATCCGAATGGCGCATTATGCAAGTCCTATGGGAGAACGGACCTCAGACGGCCAATGAAGTAGTGGGCGCCCTGTCAGGTAAGGTGAAGTGGAAGCCCAGAACGATTAAGACGCTGATCAGCCGGTTAGTGAAGAAAGGCGCCGTCAAGGCCACGGAGGAAGGTTACCGATACCGGTATTCCCCCGCGGTGGATGAATCCACCTGTATTCGTTCTGAGACCAGGTTTTTCGTTCGCCGTGTGTATCAGGGTGCGATGAAACCCGCGCTGGCCGCCTTCATTGAGGATGCGGACCTGTCGGACAAAGAAATCGACGATATCCAGAAAATTCTCCACCAGAAAAGAAAGGAATAAAAATGGAAGGTGTCATGACCTATGCGCAGGTGTTTTTCGGCTGGCTCTTGCAGACGACCCTGATTGCCAGCCTGGTCATCTGCCTGATTCTGCTGATCCAAAAGATACTGGGCACCAAGTTGGGGCCTCGCTGGTCGCACGCCCTGTGGCTGGTTTTATTGATCCGGATGATATTGCCCTGGGCACCTTCGAGCCGAGTGAGTTTATCCAATCTGATTTCTCCATGGGAACGGCAAATTCAAAACCGCCAACAAAACGAACCGATTGAACAGAAAAAAATCTCTGCCGTTGAGCAAAAGACGGTGACTTCTGAAGCGAGACCAAGTCAGGAAGTAGAATCCGAGGCGGCCTCTCAGAAACCCGTTGTACCAAAACCACCAATGGCAGCCGAGGTGGAAGGTGAATCTAAGCTCCGTCTGGTTTCTCTGCGTCGGGTTTTGCCGATTCTCTGGTTAGCCGGCGCCATCGTGATTGGAGTGTACTTGCTTATCAGCGACCTTACGCTCTGGCGGATTGTCAAACGTGACCGTCCGCTGATGAATCAGCCGATACTCGAGATCTTCGAAGAATGTAAAGCGCAGATGGGCATCCAGAGCCTCGTGGTGGTTGTGCCGAGTGACAACGTCCGGAGCCCGGGTCTTTTTGGCTTTGTCCGGCCGCGCCTGCTGCTGCCCCGCCAGATGCTCTATACGGCCACGCACGAGGAAATGCGGTACGTCTTTTTGCACGAGCTGGCCCACCTCAAACGGCACGATATTTACCTCGGCTGGCTGGCGAGCCTGCTACAGATCCTGCACTGGTTCAATCCGCTGATCTGGTTCGCGTTCTATCGAATGCGGGCCGACCGTGAGCTGGCCTGCGACGCTCTGGTCCTCACGCGGACGGGCCAGGATAAATCCCAGGAATACGGCAGCGCGATACTGGGTCTCGTGCGTCGTTTCTCACGCTCGCGACCCCTGCCCGCCATGGCCGGAGTCATCGAAAGCAAATCCCAACTAAAAAGGAGAATTGCCATGATTACACAATTCAAAAACAAATCATATCGCTGGTCGCCTCTGGCCGCCATCTTGATCATCATCCTGGCCTGCATTTCTCTGCCCAACGCCAAGCGCTCCCAAGCAGCGGACGCAACTGCCGTCGAGGTTCCTGCCGGCGGTGATCGGCAGCAGGGTCCAATCATCCGAGAACTCAAAATCGACATGATATTCAACACAACCTTCTCTCTGAGCCGCGATGGCGACAAGGTCGTCTATTGGAAGATCACGGATGGCAGACGGGACCGACGAAACCTCGTGGTCCGTAACCTCATTTCAGGTGACGATACCCAAATCACACACCACCCGGCTGGAAAAACCTGGACGCCCGTGTTCTCTCCGGACGGCAACCGTGTCGTCTACACGTGGGAAGGAGGGAGGGCTCCCCACAGCCTGCACACCGTCTCTCTTCAGACGGGCGAAGTCCGCTGTCTCAATGTAAGCGGGTTTCCCATGGACTGGTCGAGAGACGGGCGATTCATTTTGCTCTCCACCGCCGGGAAAGTCAGAGACTGCATTCTGTCCCTCGACGGGGACACGGTCGAGAAAGTGGACTTGCCGATCCCCAAGGAGTCCAGCGGCTGGCGATTCTCCGCCGACAGCAAGTATGTCAGCTATTCCCACAATGGAAATCTCTACTTGTACAACCTGGGGGACAAAGAAGTGACTCAAGTCACGAAGGGGTCCCATGAAGACACTCAGCCAATATGGTCTCCGGATGGCAACACCCTTCTGTTTCTCGGTCGTCGAGGCTTTGGTCCTCAACCCGACCTTTGCTATGTCGCCATCGCTGATGGAAAAGTAGCCGGCAACGTGCGCGTGGTCAGGCCCGATCTGGGTGACGATGTGGAGTTGTATTCACTGAGCGACAGAGGTCAACTGCTCTATAGACGGAATCTCGAGGACACAGGTGTCCGCGTGACAGAGCTTGATCCCTACACAGGGCAGCCTACCGGCGAACCAGTGCAACTGGCCGCCGGCTCACACCCCATCTGGTCGCCGGACGGCAAACAAATCGCTTACACGGCCAAAAGAGTGCTTCACGTGATGTCTGCGGACGGCACCAATGACCAGGAGATCATAAGTGTCAATTTCCCTGACACGGGAACGTACGCATGGTCTGCCGACGGTGACCACATCTACATTCAGGAACTCCGAAAAGGTGGGATCGAGACGTGCGCGATCTCAATATCGACCAAGGAAAGGCGGACTGTTTTGCCTGCGGACCCAAGGATAAATGCCACACACCTGACCTGTTCTCCCGATGGGAAACACCTTTCATTTCTGAAACATGGCCCGCCCTCAGGAAAGAACCAAGTCTTCATCGTCGATGTGGACGGAGCGAACCTGCGCCAGCTCACATTCTATGAAGATGGCTACGTCTATTATCCGGCTTGGTCGCCTGATGGAAAGCAGATTGCAGTTGAATATGGACCGGGAAGTGGAATAAAGACCCTCTCGCTGGTCTCGGTTGACGATGGAACAACCACGGAGCTCTTTCGAGGCGACGCCTGGTACCGGCGCTTCTATCGGAAGTCTTGGTCTCCCGATGGGAGCAAGATCGCGTGGGCCGGAGCATCCTCCTATATATATATTGGGCAAGTCTCGGAGGGCAAGTTTGACAGGTTCTACGTGGGTGACATACTCGTAATAGACTGCTGTTGGTCCCCCGATGGGAAAAAGATGCTGTTCTGGACGGGGAGCGACATCAGGCAACTGATGATCATAGAGAACTTCCTGCCGGAAGGTGCCGGCAAGTAGCACGGATTTGTTAGTGCTCTTTGGAGCAGAGACACCGGCGCAGAGGGCGTAATAACGGCCGGACGGGTTCTTCCCTATCCGGTCGTCTACCGTTCAATCGCTCTCCGTCCTGCCCTTGTCCTGCCGTCCCTCGACTTACCCCGAAACAAAAAGAATGCTTTCAATGAGGCAAAAAGCCCCGTTTTCATGGTGAAAAGCGGGTTTTGCCCCTCGGCAAGAAAATTTTTTGAAATTCTTCTTGACGTCGTATTACGTGCGTAATATTTTATATGAAATTACGCATGTAATATTTTAGGAGACGATATCATGACGAACGTACCTCAAGTTTCGCAAGCCGAGCGGGTGGTCATGCAGGTTCTCTGGTCGCACGGGCCGTTGACCGCCAATGAGATTATCGAAAGCCTCCGGGGCAGGGTCAAGTGGAACCCGCGTACGATCCGAACGCTTATCAGCCGGCTCCTCAACAAGCACGCCCTTGAATTTGACAAAGAGGGCAAGGAGTACAGATACTCCCCGACCATTACCGAGCAGCAATGCACAAAGCATGAGAGGGTCTCATTTCTTAAGAGGGTTTACGGCGGAGCCACTAAGCCGATGATCGCGGCTTTCATCGAAGACGCAAAGCTCTCAAAAGATGACATTGCTGAACTTAAGATGATGCTTGAGCAGAAAGGAAAGGGCAAATGATGGAAACGCTCAGCACCTATACACAGCCGTTCTTCGAGTGGCTCTTGCGCAGTACCGTCCAGGCCGGAATCGTAATCTGCCTGATTTTCCTGATCCAAGCGGTGCTGCGAAATCGGCTTACCGCCCGTTGGCACTATGCGCTCTGGCTGATTCTCGTCGTTCGCATGGTACTGCCCTGGGCTCCGCAGAGCCGTTTCAGCATCTACAACCTGGCTCCATGGCAGACCGAAACCGAAGCGCCCACGCATGCAACGCTCGAACAAAACGCAGAACCAGCCACAATCGCGGCAGAACCATCGACGGCGCCGCAGACAACGGCAGGACCGCAACCGGCCGATACAACTGAGCGACAAAACACAAGCTTGCCTGCTCCGATTAGACCGTCACACGCCTCGCCTGACGCGGCGGCACAAATGCCGTTTCGATTGTCAGGTGTTTTGCCTTTCCTCTGGCTGGCCGGGGCGATGTTGCTGGGCACGTATATTGTCGTCAGCAATCTGCGACTCTGGCGAGCCGCCAGTGTCGAATGTCCATCGACCGATACGCAGACACTCGATCTGTTGGAAGAATGTAGAACCGCAGTAGGGCTCCGAACCATTGTGGCACTTGTCCCATCCCAAACGATCAACACACCCGTCCTGTTGGGATTTGTTCGACCTCGCTTGCTGGTTCCGAAAAGTATGGCGGAAAAACTAAATCGAGAAGAACTAAGATGCGTCTTTTTACACGAGCTGGCTCATGTCAAACGTCACGACATCGCCATAGGGTGGTTGACTACCCTGCTGCAGGTCGTGCACTGGTTCAATCCTTTCATCTGGCTGGCCTTTCACCGAATGCGTTCGAACCGGGAATCGGCCTGTGATGCCCTCGTGCTGAGTCGCATGCAGGGCGAAGAAACGCAAAACTACGGCCTGGCTATCGTAAGCCTGCTGGAGCATTTTTCGGCGCCGCAACCCCTTCCGGGATTGGCTGGAATCCTGGAAAGCAAATCGCAATTGAAAAGGAGGATTGCCATGATTACACAATTCAAAAACAATTCCTATCGCTGGTCGCCGTTGGCTGTTATCCTGATGGTGATTCTGGCTGGTATCTCTCTACCCGACGCCAGGGACACAAAGGCCTCAGAAGCTTCGGCTGTAACACCTACGGATCAGCCACACTTTAGAAAGATTCGGATTCCCATTGATCGTCTTCGTCCCGATGCGCCTCTATCTCCTGATGGAAAGAAGATTGCGTTTGTATTCGATAAAAAACTCTGGGTGATGCCCAGAGTCGGTAATATTGGTCCTGATTTCCCTGGAACGCCGAGATTACTGAACACCGGCGATATCAAGGTGTCCTGGGGAGGAGAAACCTGGTCAGGGGATAGCCGCTGGATTGCATTTCATGATACGGATCAATGGAATGAAAAGGAAAAACGTTGGGGAAACAGAGCTGTGTATGTCATCTCGGTTGATGGTGGAGAGCCCAAAGAAGTATATGAAGACTGGAGTTATGGTGATTATCTTGTCAACGTTCGAATGAGTTTATCTCCAAACGGAAAAATCCTGGCATTTTCTTCAGTGGATGCGAATGAGCAACATATTTACACGATCGATGTCGAAGGCGGCCTGCCCAGACGAATAACCGAAGCTCCCTCCAGAGAACCTGTCTTCTCTCCTGATGGCAAGATGATTGCATATGTAGAAGATAAGAATTTAGACCGGGCGGGAGGTGGACTTTTTATAGTCCCTTCTGATGGTGGAGTTCCAAAGCGCTTGGCTGAGGCTGGAAATGCAACAAGTCCTGTCTGGTCTCCTGATGGACGTATGATTGCTTATCTTGACCAAACGATGAAAAATAAGATATTCATCATCCCAATTCGTGAGAATGGAGAACGCCGTATTGAGAAAAACACTTTCGATTGTCCTGATGGGATTCAATCAGTATTGTCTTTGACAGGTTGGACCCCTGACAACAAACTTGGCGCTATATTTATCAGCAATCCACAAGATGGACTTTACACATTGCCTGCAACAGGAGGAATTGCAACGCTTGTCACAAATGAAAAATTGCATCAGCCACGTTGGTCCCCCGATGGCAAGCAAATCATTGGCACCATTGACGTCGGGAAAGGAAAGGAAGGCTGGATGTACTATGGACTTGCTTGTGTCTCTACAGAAGGAGGCGAAATTTCCATCGTTCCAGTCCGAGCAGAGACCAAGATTATCAAATTATCCTACAGCGGTGGAAATCATGTATCTCCAGATGGACAAACCATAGTTTTCGCTGGTAGAAAAGAACTAGAGCCTGAGGGTATCAGCCATATTTGGACGATACCCATTGAGGGAGGAGAACCAAAACAGCTCACTAATGCCAACTTGCAACAGACTGATTGGTTCCCCTGCTGGGCTCCAGATGGGAAGAACATCGCGTTCATCAGACGTAGCAAAAATGAGCACACTGAGGGTATCAGCAAAGAAGCGGATATTTACATCATCTCAGCAAACGGCAAGGAACTAAGACAATTAACGCAGAAATCTGATAAAGTTATGCCTTACGGATACATAGCATGGTCGCCGGATGGCAAATGGATATCATACTTTTCCACAGATATGGAGATCCCCAATTCCGAGCTAACGCTCAATGTCATACCTGCAGAAGGAGGAACTTCTCGCGTCGTAGGAAAACCGGTTGGCAGTTTCGATGTGCGCATAGAATCGGCATGGTCTCCCGACAGCAAGCAAATCGCTATCGTTCACAAATTAATCAAAATAATATCACTGGACGATGGGAGCATTGAGGAAATCGATACGCATCTTACAGATACAAATATCAGTTATCTTGACTGGACACACAATGGGAATCGACTTGTTTTTTCAGGTCGTCAGGGCGGCGGCTTGGAATTCTGGACAATGGAGAACTTCCTGCCGCAAGAGATCGGGAAGTAAAGTCGAAAACAACGGGGGGCGGAACAACTCCACCGTTCTATCCCTTCGCTCTTCTGGGTAGGGTATGAGTTTCGACTATACCGTTGCGGATTCGAGGATTTGTTGCATCTCGGCTTCTTCGTTCTCTTGCTCGCCGGGCCGGAACGGCAGAGGCTCGGCAAACTGAACGACGATACGGCGCAGGAAATTGTTGACGTTGTCGATCCGGTACACGTAACCGGAACGCGTGAAGTTGGCCATATCGAACGAGCCTTCCTCACCGTAGCGGGGCACGCTAAAGCGCGCGGTCAGATGCTGGCCGTAATTGGGACAGCCGTTGTCCGCATAGCACGTAAACGCCGCCGCCCGGCTCGATATGTCAACCATTTGCCCTTGCGACAGTGCAGTGTTAAAATCCTCGGCGAACCAGATGGGCCAATAATACCGTAATCGTTGTTCTGTTCTTCTGTCGTCGTACTCTTTCATGTCAATCGCCCCAAAATCTCTTTCTTTTGCTCGAAGATCGACTGATTTATGGGCCGACTTAAACCGCGTTGCCGGGAAAATCACGGCGCAGCGGATTGATAGGGGCAATCATTGCATTTTTCGCCAACAACAGGTGAAAACGACTTGAAAGTTTTTTACGCTTTTTAAAAATTTTGTTGAGGATATTCCTATAACCGATGCTGAAAACGAGGTGCGCAGGATACGTCTTTTTCATCTATAATTGTGAGAACCATGATACTGGGGCCGAGCCATGGGTCGGCCCAGGGCAACTCCATGGGATTGCCCCTGCTTGATCGAGGATAGTTCTTGAGAGAACGACAAAAAAAGATTCTGCGGTTATTGGATATCTCAGGGCCGCGGCTGCACCGGCTTCTGGCGCGACTGGTCCGGCGGGAAGACGTCGTCGGCGATCTGCTGCAGGAGCTTTTTATCCGGCTGTGGAATTCCAAAACGTTTGACAAAGCAGATGATCCCCTGGCGTATGCCTATCGCACGGCGATCAACCTCGCCTTCGAGTGGCGCCGGCAACAACAGATTGTGTGCCGATCCGTCGAAGGGGATTGCCCGGCTGTAAAGGAGAATCCCTCGGCGTTAAGCAAAATGATCCGGGACGAAGAATTGGAACAGGTCCTCGATGCGACGTCGAGATTGAAAGATTTGGCCCGGGACGTGGTTGTGATGCGATATATCGAGCAGGAGTCGTACGAGACCATCGCCGAACGGCTCGGCAAGAAGCCGCAGCATCTGCGTTCCGTCTGTGCCAAAGCTATGGCCCAGCTTAGAGACGTGTTAACGCGTGAAAAAGTATGACCTCATGAAGAGGTAGAACAATGTCGGAAATGAACGAAAGAGAAATTAAATGTCGTTTCGAAGCGATATCGCAGTTCGAGCCCAATCCCGAAGTGATCGCTCGCGATCTGGAAAAAGCAAGAAAAAGCCTGATCGCGCAAACGACGGAAACACAGCCCAAACAACACGATACGTGGAGAATAATCATGAGAAGTAAAACATTTAAACTGGCCGCCGCGGCCATCATTATTATCGCCGTGTTTTTAGGCATACACGAAATCGTGGGAATCCCCCGCAGTTCATCAGTCGCTTTGGCCGATGTGATCAAACCGATATTGAATGCCCGGACGGCAAGTCTTGACATACGGATCGGTTCGCCGAACGGGGACGTGGTGATCCATGACGATGTGATGGGTTCGCGCATCCGACGAACCGTTTCCAACTTGGAGAATGCGACCATTCTTATCGATTTAGAGCAACAGAAGTTAGTGAACATCGACCACGATAAAAAGACCGTCATATACCTTGGATTGGACGGTCTTCCGAGCTTTCAAAACTACGTCGAGCATTTGCGAAATTTAATTCTAAGACTCCAGGATCACCCGGACGTCCAGGTTGACAATCAGGGTCTCCGGGAAATGAATGGACAAGAGTACTTCGTCTTCGTTGCAAATATCGGCGATGAGACGATCACCATTTGGGCCGATTCCCAGACGGCTCTTCCGGTCCGTATAGAGCATCAAACGCCGAATACATGCACGATTTGCGATAACATGCAGTTCGACGTGGAATTCGATGAATCGCTTTTCAGCACGAAAGTGCCTGACGGCTATACGACTCAGGACGTTGGAGCCGTCGATTTCAGCAATTCGAGCGAAAGCGTTTTTATTGAATCCCTGCGTATATGGGCCGAGATCATTGAAGACGAGCATTTCCCTGACAGTATCAACCTTGAGGACATTGCCAAGATCGGTCCGAAACTCCAGAAGGGCTTGGAAAAAGCAGGTCTTACAGAAGAGCAGCAGACAAACACGGCAATCAAGTGGGGCCAGGGGCTGGTCTTTATCCGCTTTTTCAAAGGTCAGGGGAAATATGAATATGCCGGTCAAGGCGTGAAGCTGGGCGATGGCGAGAAGCCGATCTTCTGGTATCAACCGAAAGATTCGGAAACCTGGCGCGTCATCTACGGCGATTTAAGAGTCGAAGACGTTACGGCGGAGAACCTACCCAAATAAGTTCACTCTTTTGAAATAGCAACGCATAGATCAAAGGCCGGGCCGAATCAATCGCGCTCGGCCTTTTTCATATCCTTCCTGCTTTTTTCTTTTCATTTATACTAAAATAGCCTTGTCCGTTGTCTTATAGCCGACAATCGATTGTTTTAAGAAAAGAATTGGAAACGCTCCTTCATGTTGGAAGACAAGTTATTAATGTGGAAGTACAACCGCGGCGATGTAAACGTCCTCCCGCGTATCTATGCGAAGTACAAAGACGGCATGATGACGTTGGCGACGGCTCTTTTATACAATAGAAGTACGGCTGAAGACGTTGTGCACGACGTCTTCGTGAAGTTCATTCGGTCTTGCGGCCAATTGAAACTCACCAAAACCCTGAAAGGCTATCTGACCACCAGTGTCGTCAATACTGTACGCAACAAGAACAAAGCCGGGCAGAAGCATCAGGGAACGTCGTTGGAGCAGGTCTCACCGGTCGAGTCACATTCCAGTCAGCCGGACGTTCGTGCAATATTCGGCGAACAATCACAGCGTCTGGCGCGGGCTCTCCGCCAGCTTCCATACGAGCAGCGAAAGGTATTACTGCTTCGCTTATATAGCGGATTGAAATTCAGAGCCATTGCCGAACTGCAAGGTCAGTCCGTCAATACAATCCAGGGTCAGTACCGTTATGGATTTAGGAAACTACGGTCACTATTAGACAGTGAGGTAGAACAATGAAATCGGTAAATAATTTACACAAGTTATTCAAAAAACTGCACGTTCCGACAAGTGCAACATTGGATGAACAAATCAATAGTGAGATTTTAACGATATCGAATGAAATGAAAAGCAACCGACTTGCTATTTCAAGGTCGAATTTTTGGAAAGCAATCATAAAAAACAAAATGACAAAACCGGCTGCGGCGGCTGTAATCATCGCTGCGACATTAATCGGTTTGCGTTGGTTTGGCACCGGTGCTCCTGCTTATGGAATCACCGAAGCCCTGGAATTGTGGAAGAACGCGGAGACGGTTCATATCAAGGGCTGGTCGTTTCTCCATACGGGCGACGATACACAGTTGGCGAAGTTTCCGTTTGAAATCTGGTTTGATAGAAGAAACGGTTGCTTCAAACATTGGCGTCCTCATAGTGGGGCCGGGATCTACACGAGTGAAACACCAAGGTATTGTCTCGCTGTTTCAGATGGTGAATACATCATGGAAACGTCCGGTGAGATCGGTTCTAATGAAAACTCAAATCCCCCATTGGTTATATTCACAAAACTGAGCCCTTTTGAACAGCGTCTTCAGATTCGCACAATGAGTCCTTTTCCGGCGTATATGGCTAATCTCGATCAAGTGAAAGGATTTACTCAAGTAGGACGAGAACAGATTAAGAATAAAACGGTCGATATATGGCAGGGCGTAATAACTTCCGGAGTCCCCCGATTTATTAAAAAGAAGATATGGGTGTCACCGGAAACGGGCGAAATAGTCCGTATATTCACCTGGATAAATGCTGGAGAGAATTCTATACGATGGGTGGCCCTCAGTGACGCTGACACGATCGAATACGATGCAGTGCCCCCTGCGAACTGCTTTAACACAGATCCTCCGGCAGGCCATAAACAGATAAACACAAAAAAAACAGTCATCGAACGAGAACTTGCCGACGGTAGTGCAGACGCCAAGTTCCATAGTTGTATTGGTTTTACTCTCAAAGACGGCACTGTCATATATGGTTGGCATGCCAACAACAAGCCTGAAGAATCACAGGCTCATCTATTTACAGACCTTGAACCGGGAGGGCCGTTGCCCAATCTGCCCGCAAAGGTTGTTGGGTTGAGACCATACCCGGCACAAGAAAGTATAATCCTCGCAGGCCGACACTTAACGTTCACTCGGAAAAAAGGAAAATTCTACGAGTGGGGTATTTATGCGTCGGACGAAAAGACGCCGGAACGTAATACGTTTGCCGGTTATGAAATAATCTCAAAGTATAATTTTGGACCCAGGCCTTTTTTTGATGGTCGCCCCGGTTCTCTTGGGCAAGATCATGAGCTGGCGATCAATTCTGAGGAGGAATTTGATATCTGGGTTCGCGGCGCGATGGCTGAACTCAGCGATGACGGAAACGCTCCGGAATCCATAACCTACGAGAATGTTATGCAATTAGCCGGGAAGATTCGCAATACATTCAACGAACAGTAATTCACGAAAGGGACCAACTGGCCGAGTTGATTTCACCCGGTCTTGATTTACGAAGTACCTATATAGTTTCTGTTGTGGAAACACGATTTGTCATTCCCGCGTAGGCGGGAATCCAGTTTTTGGGTTTCAAACCCTGCCTTCGCGGGGGGGACAGCACGAGTCCTTACTTTCCGCAACAGGAACGATCTAAACAATGGCTTTTTGGTGTCCGAGGGCTTTTACACAATCGATGAATTCCCTGCCGCGATGCTCGAAATTGTCGAACATGTCGTAGCTCGCGCAGGCGGGGCTTAACAGGACGACGTCACCGGGATCGGCAAGGTCATGGGTCAGCGTAACGGCTTTAGCGAGCGAATCAACAATTTGAACGTTCGTTTTTTTCTCTATGTTCTCTGCGATCTTTTTGGCTATCTTTTCGGCGGTCTGACCGATGAGAATAGCGGCTTTGGCTCTTTCGGCGATTTTTTCCCCGAGTTCGTCGAAAGGAATATTTTTATCGTATCCACCGGCGATAATAATCACGGGTTGGCTAAAAGTCTCCAAAGCAACGATAGCACTTTGGGGCGTCGTGGCAATCGAATCGTTGTACCAGCGGGTGCCATTTATCTCTGCGACAAATTCGAGCCGGTGCGGTAATCCTTTGAATTCCGGCAGGCATCTTTTGATTTGCTCCTCATCCACACCAAAATGTCGGGCAATAGCCATCGCCCCGGCGAGGTTTGAGAGGTTCGCCCGGCCGGGTAAGGGAAAAACGCTCCGAATATCTTCACTCACATCGTCGGCAGAGAATGTCAGGCACATTCTGCCGGTATCGTTTTTGTATTTCTCGAACCACTCAAAAGCGATTTGATCCTCGGCATTGAAAATGGACACGGCGGGTGAATCTTTGTCCGGTTTCTGGTACTTGAAGATGTTTTCCTTCGCGGCGCAATAGTTGGCGAATGTCCCGTGACGGTCAAGATGGTTCGGCGTCAAGTTCGTTAGGAGTGCAACCTGGGGAGCTTTTTGAATTTGTGCCAATTGTTCGAGCTGAAAACTCGATAATTCCAGAACGACGACATCATCAGGTTTGATTTGATCCACAGTTGTCAGTAACGGTCGGTTGCCGATATTGCCGCCTAACCAAACGTCTCTCGTCCCTCGTCTCTCGTCCCTCGTTTTTTTCAGTAGATGCGCCGTGAGGGCGGTGGTGGTGCTCTTGCCATTGGCGCCCGTGATGCCGATGATCGGCGCCGGACATAGCTCGAAGAAGATATTCATCTGGGAGGTGACACACTTTCCCGCTCTGCGGGCGATTTGGAGGAACTCATTCTCGTTGGGTACCGCGGGATTGGCGACGATGATATCCGCTTGTTCGAAGTCAGCCGGATCGTGTGAGCCAAGATGAAATTCGATACCTTCCAGGTCCTCAAGCCGGCGGATGGAATCGCCCAGTTTTTGAGCCGGAGTTAAATCCGTTATAGTAACTTTTGCGCCGGCTTCATGTGCGAATCGGGCGAAATCCACTCCTCCGCCGAAACGACCCAGGCCCATCACCAGAACTCGCCTGCCTACGAAACTTTCTCTCTTCATCGGTCTTTTTTACCAAGCAGATTCAGGACTTGGTTATACAATGCAGGGAGATCGTCGATGATCACATCCCAAACGACAGCGTCTTCAACAACATCATAACAAGCCGCATACACCACCCTTCGGTTCCTGTTGATAGATTCGAGAAAATAAGGGTTCTTTATAGCACCCGGCATGATTAAATCAATGTGTCTATCGAAAAGGTTCTCAAAGGCTTCAAGCAAACCAAAATAGGCGTCAGCATATTCGCCTTGTTGCAGCGGTAGAAATTCGACCAGAAAATCCAAATCGCTCCGCTCGGAATGAAAATCCATGTCGGTCAGAGCCGAACCAAATATTTCTAATCGACGCACTCGATACCGTGCACACAGGTCTTTAATCGCCTCACGGTTGTCTTCGATGAGCGGTATCATATCTTTCTATATCAGCGTTTGCATGGCGTTGGCCAACTCGACTTTGGCATCGATGACGGCCTGCTCGATGCAGCGTTTCCAGTCGTTGCCGAACTGGCTCTTGTATTCCGGCTTCTCGTAGGCATAGATGATCGAACGCGACGCGTTAATCAACGTCCCCGTACCGTCCGGCTTACAGAACCGCACGCACTCGGCGGCCGAGGCTCCCTGGGAGCCGTAGCCCGGCACGAGAAACCATATCTTATCGTATTTTTGGCGCAGAGCCGTCGTTACCTCGGGCGCCGTTCCTCCAACGACCATCCCGATATTGCTATAGCCACAATCGCCGATTCGGTTTTCTTCACCAGCCATGCCGGCAACGATTTCGGCGATCTTTTCGTACATTCGCTGGCCGTCGGCATCGGCAAAGTCCTGGATAGCCGCGGCCGAGGGATTGCTGGTTCGAACCAGGACGAAAACGCCCTTGCCCTGTTTTTTAGCCATGTCTGCAAAAGGTTTAATACCGTCCGTTCCGAGATAACCGTTGATCGTGATGGCATCGGGAGCCAACGTATCTTCCAGGCCGGACAGCTCCGGATTTTCCAAATGGGCCGAGGCATAGACTTCCGCGGTGTGGCCGATGTCGCCGCGTTTGACGTCGCCGATGATCTCCAGACCTAAATCGTCGGCTTCGGTGATCAGGTTGTAATAGGTCTCCAGTCCTTCCCAGAGATATTTTTCGAAAAAAGCAATATTGATTTTCACCGCCGGGACCATCGGCGCGACGATCCGCATCGTCTGCGTGCAAAAATCGAAAATCGCATCGACCGCCGCCGCGCAATCGAACTCGTCGTTCATCTGACGATGGCCCCGAATCGCGGACGGGAGCCTGCTGTAAACCGGGTCCAGCCCGACAATAAGCGATGTCTTCTTCGTTCTCACCGCCTCACAGAGACGATCCGTAAAGTGACTTGCCATATTTTAGTTCCTCGTCTTTGGAAAATACTTTTTAGTCAACGTCGCGGATACTATAATCCCGTGGATGGATTCAGGCAAGAAAGAAATACAAGATACTCCAACGGATTTGCACAACCTCAAAAAGGCCAGGCTGAAGAAGCTCATCATTTGGTTGGCGATTGATCTGGTCGTTATTGTGGTTGTGTTCGTGTTGCTTTTACATAAGCCGGATCGTTACGCACCAGCGGATATCGATTCCTTCGATCACGAGCCGGGACAGGTCAGTCCGTACCTCACGCACGAGCTGTCGCCTCAGTTCTATAATGGATCTCAGCGCGGCGAGCCGTTTGAGTTGGTTATCACTCAAAAGGGGATTAATGAGATCGTGGCCGGATGGGGATGGCCGAGGATGTCGGATGGGGCCATGATGTATGCCCCGGCCGTGCTGTTTGTGCCCGATTCCGTCGTGTTGATGAGCACCATGAGAGTTAAAGGCGTCGATTTTGTTGTAACCATCGTCCTTCAGCCAAAGATCAATGAGGAGGGGTTGGCGGATTTGCGGATCACGGAAGTGAAGGTGGGCGCGATGAACATTACACCGCTGGCCAAATTGGTTGCGAAGAAGATGTATGCGAAACGAATCGGTACAGTGCACGTGGATACGAAGACCATCGAGGCCCAAATAGCGGCGTCTTTATTGAACGGTGAGTCCTTTGAGCCTGTTTTCGAGGTTGATAAAAGGAGAGTACGCATCGAGAACATAACGGTGGAACAGGAGACGCTCACGGTTCGCCTGGTTCCGGCGACGTCACACCTTCAAACTCATAAGAAGTCGAACAATTCGGATTGAATGAGGGTATAGAAGCGAAAAATAAGGAATTCGGCCGTGATGGTTCGCATGAAAAGGGAATAGGATTTTCAGTGAAATGGTTGGTTGTAGTTTGAAAATGCTGTTTTTTATAAGACATGTAGTGTTTTCGCGATCCAATCGTTCGGCATTCCGGCCCGGACTAAAAAATGTGCAAATTTAACAAAAAACTTATTGCTCTTGACGGATTTGACGATTATTATAAGCAGTTTAGTTATAAGGATTAATAGCTGCCAAAAATGATAGTTTGGATTTAAGAGGTGTTTGAAATGCTTTTGACAGGGTTAGCGGACAGTGAACAGTAGGCAACCACAGGATGTGCTTGGCAGCGCGTATGTGCCTACGAGCGCTTGGCAATCGCTGTTTCTGCTTCCATGTCGGGAAACGAATGAGGTTTTATTATCAGATTCCCACTTGCAAAAATGCAATGAGCAACGTCGGGTATCCTACAGGAGGCAGATGATGTAGTACGTAGGGATAGAATAACCTCTGTTCGTTCTTGGCGTGCAAGGGGATTTATGAGTTTGTCGATCCCCGCGGGAAGTGGAAACCTGGATGGTTTCCATTTTTTTTCAGTTTTTTTGCGACGCCAGGTTGAAGAAGATTAGTCAGGAAGAAAAATATGAATCAGGAATTGCTACGCATCGTCGAGAATATTGCTCGCGATAAAAACATCGATAAAGAATCGATCTTTGTGGACTTGGAAGAAGCCATGATCTCCGCGGCGCGGAAACACTTTAATGAGCCGGACAGCGATATTGTCGTGAGTATCGACCGCAATACCGGCCAGATCGTTGCTTTCAAAGATAATGTCCAAATCGATATTCAACAACTCGGTCGAATTCCCGCCCAGACCGCCAAGCAAGTCATGATCCAGAAAATCCGGGCCGATGAACGAAGCAGCATCTTCACGGAATTCGCACAACGTAAAGGGGAGATCATTAGCGGCTCCGTCGTGCGATACGAAAGCGGAACCCTCATCGTGAACCTGGATCGGTGGACGGAAGGCTTCATGCCCAAAAGCGAGCAGATTATGGGCCAGAACCATCGCGTGGGAGAAAGGGTGCGATGTTTGATTCTCGACGTCAAGGAGACCTCAAATCAAGTTAAAATTATTCTTTCACGAACGCATCCCGATTTTATCCGTCGTCTATTCGAATTGGAAGTGCCCGAAATCGGAGAGAATATCATCGAAATCCGCGCCCTCGCCCGTGAGGCGGGGTACCGAACCAAAGTCGCGGTCGCGTCATTCGACGAGAAGGTGGATCCCGTCGGCGCCTGTGTGGGCGTGCGGGGCAGCCGGATAAAGAATATCGTCGATGAGCTCGGCGGAGAAAAAATCGATATCGTTCGTTGGAACGATTCTTCCCAGATTCTCGTCTCGAACGCCCTCATGCCGGCGAAAGTCAGTGAAATCGCCTTGTGTTTCGAGCTGGGGCGAGCGACGGTTGTGGTGGATGAAGACCAGCTCAGCTTGGCCATCGGCAAGCACGGCCAAAACGTCCGATTGGCCGCCCGGCTGACGGGATGGGATATCGATATCCTCACGCCGGATGAATACAATCAAGGCATCGAACTTTTGGCCAATTGTGTCAAATCCGTGGACGGCGCCGATGAGACGACGGTCGATAAGCTCATTGCGCTCGGCGTGATTTCGATTCCCGATCTCGAGGACGTAGGCGTTGAACCGCTGGTCAATGAATTAAACCTCGGCTCGGAACTGGCGAAACGATTAGTCACGGAGGCGGCGACGGCATCGGAACGTTTGGCCGATGAATCGAAGCAAAACGCGGCCGAAGCGGAATTGGCTCAACAGGCCAAGAGTCAGGATAAGGAAACATAAGTCATATCTCATTTGAGATAAAACGTTCGAACGAAGTACATAAAACTTTGGAGATTTGTTTTTGGCGACGACAAGAGTTTATATCTTGGCCAAGGAGCTCGGTGTTAAAAGTTCCGCTGTGGTAAAAAAGTGCCAGGATGAGGGTCTGGACGTCAAGAACCACATGTCGGTGATATCGGCGGGTCTGGCGGCCACCGTTCGGGAGTGGTTCAGTGAAGGGGAAAACGTCACAACCGTTGAGACTTCCGAGAAGGTGGATCTGGAAAAGGTCCGCGTCAAAAGGAAGAAAACGATCCAAGAGACACCGGAGATAGAAGAAACACCCGTTCCCGAAGTCGTCAGTCCGGAACCGGAGGTGCAACCCGCTCAAACTGTAGAAGCACAAGCGAGTGCAACAGAAGGTGAAGAGGGCCAGCCGCCAATCATTACCGTCCCGGAAGAAGTCGCGGGCGTAACAACCATCACGGAAAAACCGGCGATCCTGGAAGAGCCGGTGATCGAAGAACCGAAAGCACCTGAGCCGGAACCGGAGCCCGAGCCGATTGTCCCGGCCGGACCCATTTTGGAAAGACCGGAACCCGCTAAGCTCAGCGGCCCGCAAGTGGTTCGAGTCGAGGCGCCGGAACCGCTCCGACGACCGAGACCCAGACAAAGCCGAAGGTATGATGCGCCCGTGACCGAGCCGCTCATGTATAGTAAGGACGAGCCGGATGATGGAAGCGCTGCCTCGGGCAAAGCGAAAAAACACGGATCGAAGCGGCACAAAGAGAAAACGCACGGACGACGGCGAGACGACCGAGAAACGGAAGTTGGAAAAAAGCCGAAAGTCGGCGGTCGATGGCGACAAAGAGATATCGAAGAAAGACGAGCGAGGCTGGATGCCGCCGGGGGCGAAGGTCTGCGAATCAGGCCGAGTCGTAAAATCGCCAGCAAATCGAAACAGAAAGTGGCCTCACCGGCCCGACCACAAAAAGTCACCGTGACCGAACCGATTACCGTCAAGGACTTATCGGCCGCGCTGGGAGTAAAGTCAACGGACATCATCTTCAAGCTGATGCAACAGGGCGTCATGGCGACCGCCAATCACGTGATCAATAACGACGTGGCGGAACTGATCGCTTTGGAGTTCGATACAGAACTGGTGGTGATACACAAGACCACCGTGGAAGAGCAGATCCGCAACGAGTTCGAGCAGCGTCCGAGGAAGAACCTTCAAAAGCGAGCGGTGGTTGCCGCCATGCTCGGGCACGTGGATCATGGTAAAACCAGTCTGTTGGATAAGATCCGATCCACGCACGTTGCCGCCGGGGAGGCGGGAGGTATCACGCAGCATATTGGGGCCTCCGAAGTGAACTGGGACGATAAAACCGTGACGTTCCTCGATACTCCGGGCCATGAAGCCTTCACGGCGATGCGCGCCCGAGGCGCGAACATGACGGATGTCGTGGTGCTGGTTGTGGCCGCCGACGACGGCGTCATGCCCCAGACCGCCGAGGCCATTGCTCACAGCAAAGCCGCGAATGTACCGATTATTATAGCGCTGAACAAAATCGACCTGCCCGGCTACGACATCAACCGCATTTACGCCCAATTATCCGAGCACGGTCTCACTCCGTCGGAATGGAGCGGTGAGACCGAAGTCGTCAAAACCAGTGCGGTGACGGGCGAAGGAATTAACGATTTACTCGAATCGCTGGATTATGTCGCCGAATTACTCGAACTTCAGGCCGACAACACCATCCCCGCGACGGGCTGGGTGATCGAGGCGCGCATGTCCGCCAAACGCGGTCCGGTCGCTACCTTGCTGGTCAAGGAGGGGCAGCTCAACAAGGGAGACATCGTTCTCGCCGGTGGGGCTTACGGCCGAATCAAAATGCTCAAGAACAGCTTGGGCAGGACGATCAAAACGGCGACAAGTTCGATGCCTGTAGAAATCACGGGTCTGGATGATGTTCCCCAGGCGGGCGACAGATTTTATTGCCTGGACGATATCAACAAAGCGAAAAACGCTGCGGAGGAAAATCAGATCCTAAAAAGAGAAGGCGCCCTGGCCGAAAGAAACCAGGTCACGCTGGATAACCTGTTCAGTCAGATCGAAGCGGGTAAAATCGTATCACTGAATGTCATTATCCGGGCCGACGTCCAGGGCTCGGTGGACGTCCTGAAGAAATATTTATCCGACCTGAGCACGGATGAAGTCAAAATAAATATTTTACATGCAGCGCCGGGCGGAATTACGGAGGGCGACGTGGTCCTCGCCGAGGCCTCGAACGCGATTATCATCGGTTTCAACGTGGTCAGCGAAGAACACGCCGCTAAGATTGCCGAGGCCAGTGGCGTCGAGATACGCCTTTACAATGTAATTTACCGCATCACCGAAGATTTACAGAAATCCATGGTCGGGCTGCTCGAGCCGGAAGAAGTGGAGAATGCGGTGGGGCGAGTCGTGGTCAGGACGACGTTTAAGATTTCCCGGATCGGCACCGTGGCCGGTTGCTACGTGAGCAGTGGATTCGCGAGAAAGAACGCCAAAATACGGTTGATCCGTGATAATATTGTGCTGAAAGATAACCTGACGGTCGAAACGCTCAAGCACTTTAAAGATGACGCACGAGAAGTGAAGGCAGGCCTCGAGTGCGGCGTCAAAATCGCGGGATTCGACGACATCAAAGTCGATGACGTCCTGGAATTCTACGAAATCGTTAAGGTCGCCAGAACCCTTGAATCCTAATGCAACTCTATGGCAACTCGAAGGCAAGAAAAAGTGGCCCGCGTCGTGAAGGAAGCAGTCAGCGACGCCGTAATGAACCGTCTGAACGATCCGCGGATCGAAGGCTTCGTGAGCATCACGCGGGTTGAAGTGACGGCGGATTTGCGTATTGCCAATGTTTATATTAGCGTTTTCGGGAAGAACCCGGCCAGCCAGAACCGAACCTTCGAGGCCATCAACCACGCGAGGAGCCGAATCCAGTCTTTCCTGGCCGGTCGAATACAGAGTAAGTTTTGTCCCGTTCTTCATTTTTATACGGATGA
>JAFGTG010000600.1 GCA_016934255.1 Sedimentisphaerales bacterium | reverse complement strand
TTTGCTAAAGCAACAACTCATTAGAGTATGGTTGGAATTTGATGACGAATTGCGACTCGTTCTCGTCGTTTGTCATTTCGACCGAATTAACCTTTAGCCCTGAGCGAAGCCGAAGAGGCAGCGAGCGGAGAAATTTGGTTTCGAGTATAGTTTGTATTAAGTCGTTAACCAGACCCCTCGACTACGCTCGGGGTGACACTGCAAGACGGATAAAGCACGTCAGGCAACCTCATCCCTTAGGGATGGGGAGGGTATATTTTGATATGAATACTCGCGTGCACATTCATCGATTTCTTGGTAAAATTCTTAAAAAAGAAAGGATATTGAAATTCAAAGGATGATAGCAATGAAAGAACATTTGAGATCGATAGGGATTTTAGCAATTCTTTGCCTCTACACGACTTTTCTGTCGTCAATGACGCAGGCCGGCGTCGCGAGCGCTTCTTTTGACTCCGCCCAGCCCATTTGGCCGGTGGGGCGGGAGACAGAGAAGAATCTTTTCGTGGGATTTCGAGCGTTCTTCGAGTGTTCGAGCCAGGATGATCCCGTCCTTCGGATCGCCGCTTCATCGCTTTATCGAATCTATCTCAATGGACGCTTCGTCGGTCATGGCCCCGCCCGCGGACCGCATGGTTTTTACCGGGTGGACGAATGGCCCCTCGACGTCCGGGTAGGCGAGAAAAATATTCTGGCGATTGAAGTCGCCGGCTACAATGTGAATAGTTATTATCTGCTGAATGAGTCTGCGTTCCTACAGGCGGAAGTTGTCTCTGGTGGGCGAGTCCTGGCTTCCACGGCCGGCAAGGGGGGGGATTTCCAAGCCGTCGTCTTAAAGCACCGTGTTCAAAAGGTGCAACGCTACAGCTTTCAGCGTCCGTTTATTGAGGTTTATAAGTTGAACGGGGGGGACGATCACTGGTGGGACAAGCCCTCCACCCGAGCATCCTGTTCGACTCTGCCTCAGCGAAAGCTTCTCGTGCGACGAGTTGCTTATCCCCGTTTCACAAAACGCCAGCCGCTTTTTGTTGTCTCGCAAGGAAAACTCGAATGCGATGTGCCTGTCGCGCGATTGTGGAAAGATCGTTCTCTGGTCAATATCGGCCCCACACTCGGAGGGTATCCTGAACGCGAACTTGACGTCGTTCCGTCGATCGAATTGCAGAAGATTCGCTCAGCTTCAATGGACGCGATCAACGAGCCATATCAACCTCAAAGGGCCATTAAGCTGAGCGAAAACACATTCTCCATCGTCGATTTGGGGACGAATCTCACAGGCTTTGTCGGGGCACATATCCAATGTTTTGAACCGACCAGGCTCTATTTTACGTTCGATGAAATTCTTACCCAAGACGATGTCGATTTCAAGCGGCTTGGCTGTGTCAACGCGGTCTGTTATGAACTGCAACCCGGTACGTACCGACTGGAATCCTTCGAGCCGTACACGATGCGCTATCTCAAGCTGAATGTGCTACAAGGTTCCTGTGAAGTTAAAGATATTTATCTACGGGAATACGCAAATTCTGAAACGCAAGAAGCCCAATTTTCGTGCGGCGATCCGCGGCTCAACCGGATCTTCGAAGCCGCCCGGCAAACCTTCCGACAGAACGCGGTCGATATTTTCATGGATTGTCCCTCGCGCGAACGCGCCGGCTGGCTTTGTGACAGCTTCTTCACGTCCCGTGTTGCCTTCGACCTAAGCGGCAACACAACCATCGAGAAAAACTTTTTCGAGAACTATCTTCTGCCGGAACGTTTTGCCCATCTGCCGGATGGCATGCTGCCCATGTGCTATCCGGCCGACCACGATGACGGCGTTTTCATTCCGAACTGGGCGCTATGGTTTGTGATCCAATTAGAAGAGTATCAGGCTCGCAGCGGGGACCGCGAGCTGGTCGCCGCCCTGAGGCCCAGATTAGAGGCCCTTCATCGCTACTTCCAGCGATTCCTGAATGAGGATGGGCTGCTCGAAAAACTGGAAAGCTGGGTCTTTGTCGAATGGTCGAAAGCCAACAGCTTCGTGCAGGATGTCAGCTACCCGAGCAACATGCTGTATGCGGCCGCCCTGGCCGCGGCGGGTAGAATGTACGATGAGCCTGAGCTGATCGAGCAGGCCGAGCAGATACGCGAGGTGATTCGCCGGCAATCGTTCGATGGCGAATTTTTTGTCGATAACGCGGTACGCAAAGACGGCCGGCTCCAAGTCACTCGAAATCGGTCGGAAGTCTGTCAATATTTTGCCTTTTTCTTCGACGTGGCCACGCCGCATACGCATGAGGAGCTTTGGAAGAAACTCGTGCACCAGTTTGGCCCAAACCGCAAGAAAACCAATGCGTTCCCCGAGGTTCATCCGGCCAACGCGTTCGTCGGGAATTACCTTCGCCTGGAGCTCTTGAGCCGCTATGGCTATCCGGCCCAGATCAAGAACGAACTGGTTGACTTCTATCACTACATGGCAGAGCAAACGGGAACGCTTTGGGAAAACATCGGGGCGTCCGCCAGTTGTAATCATGGCTTCGCCTCGCACGTGGCCCATAGTTTCTACCGCGACATCCTCGGCGTGCATTCAATCGATACGCAGAAGAAGATCGTCCGCTTGAACATTGCCGATGTGGATCTGGAGTGGTGTGAAGGGCGGCTTCTGAGTCCACACGGACCGATTACCCTCAGGTGGTGGAAGGAGGGCGATCAAACGATGTGCCGTGCGGAAGTCCCGGCTGGATATAGTCTTGAGATACGCGGCATCACCGGTAAAGCTCTGAGGTTGCAGTAGTAGCTTTTCTTTGGGGTGATCCCTTGAACTGAGTGGCTATGTTATACGGATTCTAATAATTTCTCGTGTAACGATGTCATTCTGAACGAAGCGTAGCGTAGTGAAGAATCTCTAACGCTCATTCACATCCCAGATCCTTCACTTCGTTCAGGATGACAAATTAATGGATGGCTCAGAATTTATTATAATGTGTATTACTCGTTGGAGTACCTACTCGAACAGCCTATTGATATCCTCGTCCGTGATCCGCTCATCCGGGCGGATCGGTTCTCCTCTTCGTCGTCTCAGATGCTCGAAGAATTCTTTCAGGTTTCCGGGCGCCGATTTAATCGCCAGTCCCAACGAGTACCGCATCAAAGAAATATCCACTCCGCCCCGAACACCCTTGATCAATCCGGTCTCCGTGTCTTCCTGGATGTCCATCTCCTTGTCGAATTTATCCAAGATGTTTTGTACGCTGCCGTATTCGATCTCTTCCGTGACGATGGGCCTGTTA
>JAFGTG010000063.1 GCA_016934255.1 Sedimentisphaerales bacterium | reverse complement strand
TTCATCGATGCCTATGACTGGGTGATGGTCCCCAATGTTTACGGAATGAGTCAGTATGCCGACGGCGGACTCATGACGTCGAAACCGTATATCAGTTCATCGAATTATATTAGGAAAATGAGTGATTTCAGGGCTGGCCCCTGGTGCGAGATATGGGATGCTCTTTTCTGGCGATTTATCCAAAAGCACGAAAAGATATTTACAGAAAATGCCCGAATGCATGTGATGACTTTCCAACTTCGGAGAATGGGCAAACAGAAAGCAAGAGAATATGTTAAAACAGCAGAGCAGTTCCTAAAACGATTATTTGTCTGAATTGTCGGATGTTGAATTCAAAACTGCCTTTCGTTTTTTTAAGCTTACATTCGTATTGTTGGTAAATATTGTTGCGAGCTGGGTCAAAAATAATCGAATGAAATGCTTGCGTGTATTGGACTTTTCAAATCGTTGCTGTTATTCTATGCTTCACACGAATTGACTTTAAGGTCTTTTATGAAATGAGGTTTTTATGAGCATTCGTTTTAATATTGATGAAATACTGGAAATGGCGATACGGATTGAGACAAATGGGAGAGCGTTCTACCTTCACGCGGCTGAGATTGAGTCAGACAACAAGATGATCAGCTTCTTCAACAAACTCGCCGCTATGGAAGAACAGCATATTAGGACATTTGAGCGATTCCGCGAGGATCTTACCGACACGGAGAAAGAAGGCCAAATTTATGATCCCGAGGGTCAGGCGTCGATGTACCTTTCGGTTATGGCCGATACGCATGGCGGGGAAGGAGATCCTCAGATTGCCAAAACACTAACGGGCAAAGAGAGTCTTCAAGAAATTCTCAATATTGCTCTGAGCCTTGAAAAACAGTCCATTCTATTCTACGTGGGTCTCAAAGATCTTGTACGCCAAAAACACGGCAAGGATAAAGTCGATGCCATCATTGACGAAGAAAAACAACATATTGCTCAACTCTCGGAAATACTACGAAATGTTCGAGTATCTTAGAACGGATTATCGTTTACTTTGAATCGCCCAGCGAAGCTGGATTTGTCAGGTTTTCGGTTGACACTTTGGGCAAAAGTACGTGGAGCGATTCTGCTTGCCTTGTCGAATTCTGACAATTCGGGTTCCACACTCAAAGCAGTGATTATTAATCCGCCGATAGACACGATGCGTCCAGCGTCCACCGCATTTGTAGCTGTCCCACATGACCCGCCTGATAGAACATGCCAGTTTTGTTAGTTTATCTTGCGTCAGATCTCCTGCCTTCGCTTCAGGGTGAATCCCTGCCAGGAACAGCGATTCACTTTTCGCGACATTTCCGATGCCGCTCAGTATGGACTGATCAAGAAGCAAATCACCCATTAGCTTCTCTGAACCGGAGAGAGCCTTTACGATATCTCCATTGGTGCATTTCTCGGACATGATATCCGGGCCTAATAAATCCAACTGAGCTTGAACCTGATCTTCGTCAAGGATCTTCAGGACTTGCCCCATATAGTTATAGACTGTGATATCCGTAGTTTCGAGCGCAATCCAGATTTCAGGAGGTAAAAGCATATAGCGGTCGCGAGTCATTTTCCACCTGCCCCGCATAAGTAAGTGGTTATGCAAAACCCGTCCGCTGCCAAAATCCAAGAAGATGTGTTTTCCTTTGCAGAAAATTCGTTCACAAGATGAACCAATAATAGAGGCGGTGAAATTTACCGAATCCGTACGCGTTGTTTGACAGCGTGAGATTGTTTTTCCCTGTAATTGGCGCTGCAGCCGTTCAGTGATGAGTTTAACCTGAGGACCTTCGGACATGAGTCTCAGCCTGATACCATAAAACGTGAAGGTACGTTTTGATTTTTACGTGGGCTTTCTTTCTCTAATCAAACTGTATATCATCGACAAGTCTAAATCACCAGAATTGAGAACTATGGAAATCTTTACACTACTAACTCAAAAATTTGCCTATCATAAAACCGACATAACTCACAATGGCAGCTAAAATTGCCCCCCAGCCCATGTCAATAACCGTCACAATCCAGGGCCATTCTTTTACAAGAGCAAGATTCGTCAGATCATAGGTACCATAGGTGACCAAACCGAACAAAGCCCCAAGCAGGAAAACTCTTTTTGCAGAATTTATATGAAAGCCGGGCAAAACCACGAAGACCAGGATACCCGCCACAAACAATAAGTAAAAGAGGATGGCCGCTGACCATATTGGTTTGGCACTGAGCAAGAATCCAAGATATTTTGCATAAAAGCGGCGGGCGATCAAACCCAGCCATATCATGTCGATGGCCAAAAATGTAACTAAAGTAGCCACGTAGAGTTTAAGATAGTACACAACCATTACTTCGAACTCCCATATTCATATATTAATCGGTTTTCTATTCCGGCACAAATCTTAAGCTCCTCAATAATCAAAACCGGAACAGATTGTGATCTGACAAATTATACCATCTCTCTAAGTGTGTTATCACACATTCTTTCCTTTTTCTTGTATCCAGGGCTTTTTTGGTCGATGTGCCACAAAAAACATCGAGGGAGCCATAATAATGAACAGGACGCAGCAACACATCAAATCCCTGGCCGTCTTAATGAGTTCAGAAGGTGATTTCGGGCTCTGCCCCACCGTCATGACAAAAGAGGAACTGATCCGGTTTCTCCGTATCCCGGAGATCAGCAATGCCAGGAGTCACCGAAACGTCGTCGAGAACCTCAAACGCACGCGCGGCCTGCCCCGGATTCATCTTTGCAGGAAAACTGTATATTTGGCAGATGCTGTGAAGTCATGGCTCGAAAATCTTATCACGTGTGGCGAATAGCTATCGATCCTGGTACATTGGGCTTGGACCAACCCAAGTCTTTGGCCAGCATCGGAAAGGAGATTTAGAAATGAAAGAGATGGTAAGGCTTAGAATGAGGCCCTCGCGTCATAAGAGATCCTTTCGGTATATGCTGGATTATATAGATCAAAGTGGCAAAAGACGGCAGATTTCACTGGGGCATGCCGACAAACGCAGGGCAGAACGTCAACGATACGAAAAGGAGCTGGAACTGCGAATGTATATTGCTGAACCCATATCCATGCGATTAACTGACTTCTTTCAAGATCGTCTTATACGCACGAAGGGGCAGGTTCGAGCCACAACTCTCATGGATAGGGCGAGGGCCATGAGGGATTTTACAGCGTGCGTGGGAGATATCGATGTCAGAACGTTTGCTACGAGCATGGTGAGCGATTCATTCAGTACTGTCCGACACAGAACCTCACGGCGGGCACGACGACGAAGAACGTCAAGCAACTGAAAAGGGTATTCCAATTGGCGGAGGATCGTGGACAACTTGACCATCACCCGCTTCGCAGACTAAAACCACCCAAGGCGCCCCGACGGAAGATCCGGGTACGTTAAGTCTTCCCATTGTGTTTATTATGCAAAGCCCGAAATTAAGACAAATCACCTTGTCGGATTTCGAGGATTTGGGGCGGTTGGTTATCTGAGAATTCGAGTTTGAGTTTGATGGCGCCGGTGGTTTTTAGGCCGTCGGCTTCAAGTGTTTGGGCGTCGTCAATCGGGAGCAGGGTGGTGAGCTTTTTGCCGCCTGAGCCTGCTCTTAGGACATAACCGCCGGGGACGGTGTGTATAACGCCACCTCCGACAATGCCATGACTTACCCTATACGGCTTGTACAGCGTGATGAATTCCATCTTTCGGTTCTTTTCAGTCGTCTTTGCCGTCAGGTGCCATTCGCGAAGTGTGATTCGCGGGCGGGGATTCGGATCGTACTCGTTCGTTTGCTCGATCACAAGACTACGAGGCGTAAGAAAGGTTACGTCACATGCGACGTCTCCATTTCTCACGGTAATGTTTCTCTCACTACGAATGTCAAATTTGTTAATGGCGTGGAGCCAGTATTCGTAGGTTGAAGGCTCTTTTGCCTCAAGGCGGTCATAGACGATCATCAGATCAGGCTTGACGAAGATAATCGCACGTGTAAATCGTTCGAGCGGTGGTTCATAAGCACTACCCGCCTCGCCTATAACGACGTCCACAGCGGGGGTGGTTTTGAAGGCGACGATTTCGCCCTGGGCTTTGGCGGTCCGGTGGCCCTGGCTACGCCCGTTGACGGTGACGTTGTTGACCGAGCGCGTGCTCCACATCCATTTTTTATGATGTTCGCTGCCGTAACTGTCCCGATATCCGGAGCGAATGAGCAAACGTTCACCATAAGCCCAGAGGAGGAAGGAATTGTTCGCCTCGTAACCGTGCGATTGCGTGCCGAACGGGCTGGACTTGAAAACGATCTGGACGCTGTTCTCGGCGTTGGTCAGGTTCGTATTCATGTAGGCTTGTCCCGTGCCTCGGAACAAGCGAGAGGCTGGCACATCCTCGGGGGGGATGGCTTCAACTTTCGGCAGCGCGCCGCGGATGAAACCGACGTAGCCGCCTACAGCGCTCGGCCCACCGAGTTGCTCGACGTACCATTGCCAGTGTCCGTTCTGGGCCTGTGCCGCCAGGCCGCTGACCAGTTGCACGTTTTGATTGGCCCTTCGCCGGGCCGTTAGGTCGCCGAAGCCGCCGCCCACCTTACCCGGCGGCATCAAATACATCGGGTAATAGCCGATCTTGGAAAAGTACGGTTTATCGTAAGCGTTGATCCCCATCGCCTCGCGCATCACGTCCGCCCACCAGGTGAACCGGCCGATATAGCTGGACCAGTAGGACGAGCCTTCGTGCCAGCCGCCGTCGTCGTCGCTCCAGACGGGGTAGGTGTTGAAAAACACGTTCATCGCGAACCATATCCAGTCCTCGGCTCCTTCGACCTCGCCTAAGAACGCGATGCCGACCTCGCCCAGGAAATGCCACGCCCGATTCGAGTGACTCGCATACGGCCGCCATAAATGTCGTGGGCACAGGTGCTGATACATCTCATCGCCGCGGACCTTCATCACTTTACGGCAGACGTTCTTTTCGTCCTCGCTAAGCAGGTCGTTGACAAATGTGTACGTGCGTGAAAAGTAGTAATTGTAGGGCATACCCGCCTCGTCGTTATAGCGATAGCCCGTGCTGCCCTTGGGATTCCATTTGGCACATTCGAGCAGAATACGTTTGGCCTCCAGGCCGTATCTTTCCTGCCCGCCGAGTAGCCGGGTGAAGGCGAGCGTCGCCGCGCCGTTCAACGCCCGGATGGTATAGGTCCGATTGCCCCACCATATCTCGCGCCAGGGATCGCTATTGCGGATCGTGCCCTCCGGGTACTTCGGCGGTTCCTGGGTCGCCGGCGGCTTTTCAAGGAGCCTGTCACATTCTTTCACCAGAGCCTCATACTCCCGCTTCATCTTGCCCTGCGCCAGCCCCCGCAGATGCCCAAGGTTCTCCGGACGCATGAACAAACGGGGATGGCTTGTCGGTATCCGCCCGATCAACTCTTTGCGCTCCGGCATCGGCATTGCGACGGCATCATTGGCGATTGCAAACGTTCGTATTTGGCTCCAGTTTGTTGTCTGATCTTGGGAGTCTTGGCCGCGATACCGCCATGTATAGCTTCCGGGGTTAAATGCCTCGGGCGGACAGTGCACGTTAAATTCAAGGTTTTTCACGTTGTAAACAATCTTCTCGAAATTCGCGTCACGGGCGCATTGAATCTCCCACGTTAAGCCGCTTTGAGGCCGCCAGCTAAAGCTCGGCGGATTGACTTGCGAAACGTCGCCTTCAGCAGGGCGGTAGCCCCACTCGCCGGGCTCAGTGGGACGTTCGTCTAGCGTTAACTGGGCCGCCGGGATCGATGCGGCGAACAGGATTGTCAATAATATTGCGGAAATCATTTTGATTGTTGTGTTCATTGGGACTTCTCCGAAAGTGAGCCGATCAGTTCTATAAGGTTCGTTATGTTGTGGGAGGCGCAATATTTCGTTATGCCTTCGATGATCCTGGCGGCACAGGCGGGTTCGATGAAACTGGCCGTGCCAATGGCGACCGCCGACGCCCCGGCGATCATGAATTCAATCGCATCGGAGGCCGTTCGGATTCCTCCCATGCCTAAAATCGGTATGCCGCGTTCTTTCGCCACCTCGTTGAAAACCTTGTTGACGAGATAGACGGCGATGGGCTTGATGGCCGGGCCGGATAAGCCGCCGGTTCGATTGGCGAGGATGGGCTTGCGCGTTTCGATGTCGATGACCATCGCCGTGAAGGTATTAATCAGGCTTAGTGCATCGGCGCCGCCGTCCACCGCGGCTCGCGCCATGACGCTGATGTCCGTCACAGCGGGGGCCAGCTTGACCATCAATATCTTGCCGCCGGAGGCATTTTTGATCGCTTTCGTAATCTCCGTGATGAGTGCCGGGTTGGTTCCGAAGCTGACGCCACCGTGCTCGACGTTCGGGCAGCTAATATTCAACTCGAAGCCCGCAATACCCTCTTCGCCTGCCAATCGCTCAGCTACCGCTGCGTATTCGGAAATCGTCCCTCCGGCGATATTAGCAAAAATCGCTGATGACATTTTTCTGATAATAGGCAATTTTTCTTCGATGAATCGGTCCAGCCCCACGTTCGCCCACCCGATGGCGTTAAGCATTCCCGCATCCGTCTCCACGATCCGCGGCGACGGATTACCTTTCCGAGGCTTGAGTGTGATGCTCTTCGTTATGAATCCGCCGAGATAATTAACGTCCATGAAGTCGCTTAGCTCGTCGGCATATCCGCATGTTCCCGACGCCGTAAACACGGGATTAGCCAGCTTCAATCCGGCAAAATCAACAGAGATATCGATATTGTTATTCATTGTTCATTCTTAAAAGACTATGATATTCGTTAATGTTAACATTTTTTAAGATCAGATACTAAAACTGGTTCTTTGAGGGATAAAAGTAGTAGCAATTTTACAGTTTCCTTGAGAAATTCAAGAACATTGTCTCTACCTTTAAGAATCTGTAAATCTTTTAGAAAATTCGGCTCTTCCCCATGGACTATACAACTGCGATACTTATAGAGTCTTGACCAAAAGACTTCTTCAGATGCAGGATTGAAATATTGATCGTAATTCAATTCTCGTTGAAATCGCTTTCTTAACAAAGGTATTTTGTTTTTTATTTGGTGAGTAAGTGAATCAGCGGATTCTGTGAGCTTTGGAGAATGAGTTATTAGAGATTCAATTATTGAGAATAAGCCGATTGTAACTAACTCAGAAGTACGGGGAAGGGACTTAAGATCACGAAGTTTCCTTAATGCCCTAGAGATATGCGGATAATCTGGTGTTATTTTTTTTATAAGCTCATAATTCTCAGGGATTTCGCGCAATTCCTCTTGAGTTACTGATAAAGCAGGTTGATAAAACTCACGACTGTCGAAAAAACTGAACAATGATTGTCCGTGATAAACCAATCCTTCACCACCACGTAATAGATTCCTACTTAAAATGACAAAGCCGAGTTCTAAATCATTCCTAAGTAAGGATGTAGCAGATTCTATGTGACTAACTTCTTTATTTGCTCCCTCGAATTCGATAACCCAGTACCGCCACCTATCTTCTGATAAAGGTTCATGAGAGTATTTGGCAGAACCTTGTTTGTGAGCAGTGATTTTAATAATATCTAGCTCATATGGATGTGCCACTATATTGGGTTGTAGAGAAGGTTTGAATACATTGATCCACTTCTTTATCTTCTGAACTTGTTGAGTACTGGCCTTTTGAAAGAAATGACCAGGAGCTACTTCAATTGGTAATTCTCCATGTACGTCGATGTTATTGAGAACAAATACGTATGATTTCTCGAACTCATCGTCTGTTATAGAATTATTATTGTCCATAATTTCATGCATGTGAATGCACTTGCCATCAATATCTAATGTCTTTCATTCTAATAATGTATCCAGCTTTTTGCATTCTAATTCTCGATTTTATCTCGCTGGTTGCCGACAACCACTCAAAACCGTACAATGCCCTCATACGATTCGCTTCTTGTGAAGCGAAAAAGACGCAATACGCAATACGATATACGCAATGACGTTGAAAAATATTCTCATTACAAAACCCAGTTCGCTGGGCGATATTGTTTTGGTCCTCCCGGCCTTGACGGCGTTGCACAAGAGCTTTCCCGATGCGAAGATTAGCTGGCTCGTCCGTCCCGAATTCGCACCGCTACTTGAGAATCATCCGCATTTGACCGAAATTATCCCTTTCGATCGCAAGCTCCTCGGCAAGGCTTGGTATCATTGCGGAGCGTTCGGCGCTCTTATCAAGCTTGTCAAGCATTTGCGCCAGGAGCGGTTTGACGCCGTCTTCGATTTTCAGGGTCTCTTAAGAACGGCTTCCCTGGGATGGCTATCCGGCGGCAAGCGACGTTTCGGACCCGCCAACGCCCGAGAATTCGCGTCATTCTTCTACACGGACAAAGTCTCTCAGGACATGAAATCCATCCACTTGGTCGATTTTTATTTAAAGATAATCCAAACCGCCGGGGCTTCCGACTTTACTGTAAAATTCATCATTCCGGAAGATACTAACGCTGCCTATTCAGTCTCGAAGCTCTTAGCCACTAACGAGATAGCCGAAGGCGACTATGTTGTTTTCATCCCAGGTTCGGCGCAGAGGGATAAATGCTGGCCCACTGAGCGATTTGCGATTTTAGCTGAGAAAATTACATCGAAGTATGACTTACCAATCCTCGCCGCCGGCACGGTGTCTGAATCGGATATCATCGAGGACTTGAAAGAAAAAGCCAACGTCCCGATCACCAGTTTAGCCGGACAAACATCGCTCAAAGAATTGATCGCTCTATTGCGGACAGCCCGTCTGGTGGTTAGCAACGATACCGGCCCGGGCCATATTGCTTCGGCGTTGGGCACGCCGCTCGTCATGATATACAGTTGGTCCAATCCGGCCAGAATCGCCCCGTACGGCCGAACCGAATGTATGGTGGCTAACGAACCCTACAACCGGGGTACTCAAATCAAAAGCACTGATCCCAAACACAGCATTGAAGCCATTACCATCGAACAGGTCTGGCAAAAAGTATGCGAACAACTTGGGGAATCAAATCCGAAATCTTAAGCACTAAATCCGAAACAAATCCAAATGATTCAAATAGGAATGTCCAAAACACCACCGCGTAGTCGTTTTATCACATCATGATTCAAATCCCTCAACTTCGTTCGGGACAAGTTATGTGTTTAGGATTTTGCTTACTGGCTCATGAACTTCCAGGATATTTGTCCGTACCGGGAGGGCCATTTACTTTCAATCGTCGATGAGATGCCGGTTAGCTTACCGTCTTGTCTTTGGACACGAAGTTCTGTGACTGAACAGATGCCTTTTTCATAATCGAACGTTTGGCCGTCGTCGTCATATAACATATAGGTATTTTCCTTTTGGCCGTAGTGGCGGACTTCCAGATCGATGGTTCCTTTAGTGTTAGTGATATTATTCACCGGAGGCATCATAGGAATAATGCCGCTGTCTTTGACGAACAGGGGGATTTGTTCGAGTTTTGTTTGGATTGTGATGGTTTCGCCATTGCCGACTAACTTGCCCGAGTAGAAGTCGTACCAATTCCCTTTGGGAAAGACGACTTTCCGGCTTTTTTGCCCGGTAAAGACCGGCGTAACTAAGATCGACGGTCCCATCATGTACTGATCGGTCGTTTCCAAACGTGTGGTCTCTGCGTATGGATTTGTTTCGCCGTCCAGCTTACCGCCGACGATTTCTTCCGTTGCGTCGAATCCAGCCTCCAGCACCATCGCCCGAAACGGTGGGATGCCTTTTTGATTGTAATCGTAAAAGGCGGTGTAGATATAAGGTAATAAACGCATGCGTAATTTGATTGCATCGCGAACAATGTTTGTTACTTTCGGGAAACTCCACGGCTTTGTGCCAGACGACCAGGCGTTGAGCTGGACCATCGGAGAAAAGCAAACCGACTGAAAACGCCGGACCCATTCCTCGTCCGAGCGGGCGCTGCGTATCTCCGGCGTCCAGAGCACGCCTGCCAGTGAACAATTCACTAAGGCGGTGACATAGCCTTCGTGATCGTAGTAATCGCTGTAGATCACAAAACCCAAAGAACTGGCGGCGCCGTTGGAACTTCTCACGAGTCCGTACGTCCGTTTGTTCATTTCGCGAAAGCGATCCATGAACATTTTTTGGATCATCAAGCCATACAGTTGGCGAATCTGTACGGCGCTGTGGCCTGAAGGAAAAGACGCATGGTCCGGCCAGAGCCAGACGTCGTAGCCGTCCACCTCGTCGAACTTGTAGCCGCTCACGCCGATATTTAGGTGGTTCTTCTGATGGTGGTCGAGCAATATCTTTTGGGCGGCTTCGAGCGTGTAATCGGGCACTTCACCCAGCCAGACCGTATGGCTTCCCGTATAAGGTTTAATCGCCTCAGAGACCGTCGATGTGGGGGCTACATAAGGATTTTCCCAGAGGTTCACCCGGATACCCTTTTGAGCTAATTGATCCAGGAAACGCTTCGGTTCGGGGAAGCGGGTTTTATCCCAATCGAAGGAACAAGGATAGGCAAAGCTTTGCCAGCCGGGTTCGAGGCCGATGACATCGAGGGGAAAATCGTACTTTTCAAAATCGGCAACCTCTTTAAGAATATCCGCATCCGAGCTTCGCGTGTGCATTCGATGCCAGAATCCCAATCCCCAGCGGGGGGGCAGAACGCCGCCGCCGCAATAGAGATTGTATCGCCGGACCGCTTCGAGAGGACTCTTACCGCCAAAGACATACACGTCCAACCCCTGTCCGTTGGCACTGACTTCAACGGCGTCGGATATCGGGCGTGCGCTCCATTTCGATCCGCCGGTCGTCCGATCGACGTAGGGCGGCAGCTTGCTGTCTTTGCGATTGCCGATACCAACGTAAAACGAGGGCCGCCGGGCCGTCGAGACGAAAACACCGTAGCCTTTACTCGACACGTAGAAGGGCACCGGCGCATGGGTATAACCTTTGACGCCGCCGTAATGATCTACTTTCAAATGATATACATTACTCCGGCGATTCAAACCTTGAAACTCCAAACCGAGGCCGTAAATTTTTTCAGACGCTCCCAGCGGCAGCCGGATGTTAACGCCGGACGCATTAAGCTGTCCGCGGGTGTCCTTTGGCTCGAAGGGAAACTGAGCTTGTCCCATATCGGACAGGGCCTTTAGCTTGAGCGGCGCTGCATAATCCATCGATGCCAGTTCCTTCGTACCGATTGACGCTTTCCAGACGCCCGTGGCCACGTTCTCCCATTTCAGAACATCCATTGAAGAGATGAACGTGCCATCCGATCCGGCTGTGACGACACTCGTGCAAATGAGTAACAAAATGATTGATAACTGAACTCTGTTCATAGATTCGAGTATTCCTTTGTATATTGTTTAAAAAGTCGTTTTCGTGATTTTCTCAAATAATTACGAAACTACTTATCATGTTATAGCCTACTATGTAGAAGGAAAAGAGGATAGAACGATTTTTTTGTTTTTCCCCAAAATCACATTAATATAACCATCCCCAGAAAAGAGCTATTAGAGCTACTCAATAAAGATGATGGGGATTTATAATCTTCAAGGAAATAATTGCGGCGGTTTTGAGTTTGTGTCTATTGGTGAAGAATGGTATAATAATTCATGTTATGGCTAAAGCAGAACCGATTACGAATTATCAACTGACGACGCATGCTCAAGAGGAGATGGTTCGTCGTCAAATTAGCCAAGACGAGATAGCCGATGTTCTTGCTGCGCCGGAACAAATTGAGTCCATACGCCAGGGACGTTTCGTATATCAGTCACGTATTGAGGTAGGTAAACCGCCTCGAAAGTATTTGCTTCGAGTTTTCGTTGACGTTGATCGTAAACCGCCGGAGGTAGTGACGGTGTATCGCACGAGTAAGGTCACGAAGTATTGGAGAGTTAGCCCATGAAGGTTACTTATGATCGCCAAACGGATACGCTCACGGTGGTTTTCACTGAAACCCCGGTCGCCGAAAGTGATGAGGACAAGCCCGGCATCATTTTGGATTATGACGCGTCGGGCAATTTAGTCTCTTTAGAAATACTGGATGCATCACGTCGGGCGATGATCCCGACACGGATCGAGTATCAAGTAGCTCCGACATCAACAAGATAAGATTCTGAGGTTGGGAATGAACGTGTAATCATAAAGATTGCATGGAGAACGATCTGCCCGTCCTTCCTGACTGGAGTGCCCGTAACAAAACAAAAGAGAGAAGTTAATGAATATTTCAAATAAAGCGATAGTATTTATAAGCTTTGAATGTTGTGCAGAAGCCAACCTTATGCAAATTAATGTGCATAGGGCACGCATAAGATTGAGCAATCACAAGCGACTATGAAACAAATATTGTGGATGCGATGATTGAACGATTTCAATGCCATAAATATTGATCAAGAAGATATGCCCACTCCGAGTCCATGCCCAGATGACGACATCTTTTAAGATCGGTCAGAATAAGAAAGCCATAATCGCTCTTCTGGTTTGAATGAAGAAGTTATTGTATGCAAAATGGGCAACTTCTGTTGCCCATGTGGTCGTTTAGATCATTTGAATTTCGATATTGTTTCGGATTTCAAGTTTAAGATTGTTCTCATCGAGTAATCACTTCAATACATCGTTTGCACAGGTCGGGATAGTCGCTGTTGGCGCCGACGCCGGGCCAGTAGTTCCAGCAACGCTGGCATTTAGCGTAAGAGCTTTTCTGAGCCGAGACGCTGGTTTCTCCCGATGTTTTTTGCAGCTTCACTTCGCTGACGATACACAGCGACGCGAACGGTTCGAGTCCGAATGTGTTGAGGAATTCCGCATCCTCCTGGTCGCAATTGAACGTGACGCTCGCCTCCTGGTTACTGGCGATTTTTTTATCTTTACGCAAGCCTTCCAGCACACGCAGCGCCTCGTCGCGGAGCGCCATGATCTTTTGCCATCGCGGCCCGTCGGCTTTGTAGTCAATCGACTCATCGACCTTCGGCAGCACCGCTAAATGGACACTTTCCACATCTTGGGATTTAAATTTCATCGCGGCCCACGCTTCTTCGGCGGTGTGAGCTAAGATCGGCGCCAACATTCGTACGAGGGCGTCTAAGATATTGTATATGGCCGTCTGGGCGCTTCGTCGGGACAGGCTATCGGCGGCGTCGCAATACATTCGGTCCTTAAGCACGTCCATGTAGATGCTGCTCATTTCGACCGTAGAGAAATTGTAGAGCAGCGAGAAAACCCTGTGGAAAATGAAGCTGTCGTAGGCTTCGGTGACATTGGCGATCAGCTTCTGCAACTGTTGCATGGCCCATTTGTCGATCTCGAACATCTCGTTGTAGGGTACGCTCTTCTGGTTCGGATCGAAATCGTCGATGTTGCCGAGCAGATAGCGCAATGTATTTCTGATCTTACGATAGGCGTCCTGCGTTCGTCCGATGATCTCGTCATTGCAGCGGACGTCTTCCTGATAATTAACGCTGGAGACCCATAGCCGAAGGATGTCGGAACCGTATTTGGAGATTTCCTCCTGGGCGTTGACGTAGTTGCCGAGCGATTTCGACTGTTTCATCCCTTTCTCATCGACGGTGAAGCCGTGCGTGAGGACGCTCTTGAAGGGAGGCTTACCCGTCGCACCGAGACCCGGCAGGAGAGACAGTTGGAACCAGCCGCGGTGCTGATCCGAGCCTTCCAGATATAAATCCACGGGCACGGGCCAACCGGCGCCTTTGACGCAGACGGTGTACCAGCTACAGCCCGACTCGAACCAGACGTCGAAGATATTCTCTTCCTTTTGCAATTCGTCGAGATTGAATCCTTCGGGCAACTCAAAATCGTCGCCCAGGATCTCGCGTGGCGAATGGGTGAACCAGCTATCCGAGCCGTGCTCGGCGACGTGTTTCGACACGGCCATTACGGATTCTTTCGTCAACAGTGTTTCGCCCTGGGCATTGAGGAAAACCGGGATGGGCAAGCCCCAGCTACGCTGCCGGCTGATACACCAGTCCGGCCGGGATTCGAGCATCCCGGCGATGCGCTTTTGGCCCCAGCCGGGAATCCATGTGACGTCCTGAACACTCTGCATGGCCATATCGCGCAGGCACTTACCCGTTTCCGGCAATTCCTTATCCACGCTAACGAACCATTGTTCCGTGGCGCGGAAGATAACCGGGCCTTTACTCCGCCAGCAATGGGGATAGCTATGCGTAATATCATCCTGGGCAAAGAGCACACCTCTCTGTTGTAAATCGTTGTTGACGACGGGATCGACCTCCAGTACGCTTTTGCCCTTGAGCCATTCCGGCACGGTATCGTCGTAGCGTCCGTCGTCCATGACCGGTGAATAGACCGCCAGGCCGTATTTTTGTCCCGACATGTAGTCCTCGACGCCGTGGCCGGGGGCGGTATGGACAAGGCCCGTACCGTCCTCGGTCGTCACGTACTCGGCGAGGATGACCATATAGGCGTCTTTATCCGTGGGATTGTTCTCCACGAACGGATGAAGATATCGCAGCCCTTCAAGTTCGCTGCCCCGAACCTTCTTTTCACCGAGACGATATTGTCCTTCCTCGAGCTTGCCGGCGGCGACGATGGCTTCCGTGCGATCCAATCCGACGATGGACGTATATCGTGTGCCATCCTTCTCGTAACGCAGTGTTGTGTAATCGAGATAAGGATGCACGGCAATCGCTAAATTGGCCGCCAGGGTCCAGGGCGTCGTCGTCCAGATCATAAAACTGACCTTCGAGTTATCGACATCGGCTTGCTCGATCAGGCCCAGCTCGATGAGCTTATCGAGGCTCTCAACGGCGACGGGGAAATTCACGAAGATGCTCGGCGAGGAGATATCCTTGTACTCCAGTTCCGCTTCGGCCAGGGCCGTTTCGCAGCCGATGGACCAGTGAATCGGTTTAAGCTGCTTATAGACCAGGCCTTTGCCGACCAATTCGGCGAAGACTTCCAGAATTCCCGCTTCGTAAGATGGTTTGAACGTGAGATACGGATTGTCGAAGTCGCCGAGGACGCCAAGCTCCTGGAACTGTTTGCTCTGAATCTTGACGTATTTGCCGGCATATTTAAAGCAGAGCTTGCGGATATCGCGTTTGCTCATTTCGCGAATCTTATCGCCCAGTTCCGTCACGACCTTCGATTCGATGGGCAGGCCGTGGCAGTCCCAGCCGGGCACGTACGGTGCATCGAAGCCGGCCATCGTCTTGTACTTGATAACGAAGTCTTTCAGGACCTTATTGATGACGTGGCCCATGTGAATGTCGCCGTTGGCGTAAGGCGGGCCGTCGTGCAGGATATATAAATCGGAGCCGTTCCGCGCGGCCCTGATTTTGGCGTAAAGGTCCGTCTTCGCCCATTCTTTTCTCATTTGTGGCTCGCGCTGCACCAGATTGGCCTTCATCGAAAAGTCCGTTTTGGGCAGGTTCAGCGTATCGCGATAACCTTTGTCTTTTTTATCTGACATTTAATCATTCCTCACATTCACCAGAATTAAACGGTGTAGCATAAGCGTCTCAGTCTTTTATGTCAATTTCATTTTCGCGCCCATACGTTGATCCTCCGAAACGTTTCGAAGCATGTTCCGTCGTCTTGTTGCGTTTCGTCGATCATCCGTTCGACTACAGCATCTCGGAAGCCCTGTCTGTCCGACTCGGCAATCCAACCCAAGAATGGAACGAGACTCGGCTGGTCAATCCATCTTGTCATCGCCTCGGAACTCTCAAAATATCTATCGGCATTCGTACACCATACTTTCGTTTCAGTGAACGGCACCTCATCCACCAGCGTCTGATATTCCCGACATGTCGGCATATACCAGGGCCAGTCGAATTCACGGAAGGCATCGATGTATGGACTTTCGGACATCACGTCACGAACGATCCGCAAGAGATTGGAACAATTCCCGTCGCTTGCAAACTGGAAACGAACGATCCCTCGATCCTTCAGAGACTCGAACACGTTTCTCAAGAGTCTCTTGTGATCCTTAATCCAGTGCAATGTTGCATTCGAAAAGACCACATCGAATTCTGATCCAAAGCCCATCGTGTTAATATCTTGTCGCTCGAATCGTAGATTCGCCCCGGCGTGGTCCTTCCTGGCTGTGGCGATCATATTTTCCGACGCGTCGATACCCAGGACGAATCCGTCGGGTACGTGTTTCGCCAATTCGGCAGTTAAAACGCCGTCGCCACAGCCGAGGTCCAGAATGCGTTCGTGTCCCGAAAGCTCTAACTCGCAGATCACCCCCTTGCCCCATGCCTTCTGCTGGTCCGAGGCTCGTTTATACTTTTCGCCGTCAAATTCAAATGTCATATTTCTACTCCAATGTTACGGAGTCCATCATAAAAAAAGCCTTCCGGAGTGTGCTGCTCTGGAAGGCTTCTCATTTTTCAATAGGATCGCTTTCTCAGGGCAGCTTGAGCTTCTCCGCAATAATAAAAATATTCTCGATGTCTATGTTTTTAACCAACATGTTCAAACTACACCTTTCAAAAGCTTACATCACTCGATACTTTTATCATATTACTCGGTCAATGTCAAGCAAAGGTTTAGAAAATTCCCAACATTGACATTATTTGCACCCGAGTATCGTAAGCCGATTCGCCTTCTGGTCGTAAGGCGAACCATCCAGTCCGCCAAAGGTTTCCATCGCCCTAAAGCCGCTCCGGCTGAACATATCAATCAACTCAATGGCAGAGTAAAGCTTTGTAGAGAAAGTCTGTTCATACTTTTGCCCGTCTTTAAAGAGTATCCAGCGGGCTTCAATGAATTCCCAGTTCTTGCCGACTTTTCGCTCTTCCAGAAGGATAATATTGTCCTCTTGCCGCCAATCGCGTTCCTGGAAGATTCGCGCCAGGACCTCCTTGCCCATCAGCTCCATGAGCACTTTGCCGCCGGGCTTGAGCGACGCGTTGATATTCTCCAGCACAGTGATGTTCTCGTTCGGATTTTTGAAATACCCGAACGATGTAAATAAATTGATGACAGCGTCGAACGAGTCCGGTCGGCGAAAGTTCCTTGCATCCTGATGGACAAACTCGATGTCCAATCCTTCCGCCTTGGCGTTTGCCTTGGCTCGCTCAAGATAATGTTCAGTTCGATCCACGCTCGTGACCTGAAAGCCTCGCCGGGCCAGTTCCAGGCTATGCCGGCCGATCCCGCAACACAAATCACAAATTCGGGCGCCCGGCTCCAGTTTCATCATCGCGATCGCATGCTCGACGTCCTGAGACGCCGCGTCGATGATTTTGCTCGTGAAGATGAAAGGTTCGATGGCTTCCCAAAAGTCGTCTCGCTCGTGCCAGGGGGTTTCGGCTGTTTCTTTCATGATAGGCCCTTTCTAAAATGCACAAATCAATAAAAAAAGCCTTCCAAAGTGTGCTGCTCTGGAAGGCTTTTAAATTTCTGATCGGATCGCTTTCTCAAAGCAGCTTGAGTTTCTCCATAAGGATAATAATCATCACCGGCAGCGCAGCAAAAGCACCCAGCGGCATAACTTTTCCGCATTGGCTACATTTGGTTAGTTGATTGTTATTTTTCTTCTTACACATACGACAAATCCGCTTACTAAGCTGCTAAGATTAAATCGTTATTAGCAAAGTATTCGGCCAATGTCAATCGCGAGTTAATAAAAAAACGTTGGAATACAGGATATAATGTTTGGCGACGGACTCTTATTTCTTAGGATGTGCCGCTTCTGTTTTTCTTTTTCGCTTTTTCCAGACGATGAAGCCCGCCGGAATGATGCCCAGACCGGCAACGCCGGCCTTGGCTTCTATCGGAATCACCTGAAGAATATCGCTGAGCGTTAATTCCGTATAACCTTCGGGTGGGTTGGTGTCAAATACGCCTTCGTCAATCTCGACATTAAAATCCTCCAGAGTGTTGACTTCATGAAGGTTCAGCTCATTGAACGCCGTCATAAAACTTTTACCGACGCGCAAGTCACCTTCAATCCGGACCGGTAGTTGCTCTTTAATCCCTATCCAGACTTTTCCTTTGAAGGCCTGAATATCAAAAACAGGCTTGGGCAAAAGCTCTTCGAAAAGTTCTGTTTTCTGGAACTCAAAGGTTTCAACGTCGATTCCATCGAGCTTGTCTCGTCCCAATGTCTTGTGATCACACTCAAGAAGCAGATTAAAGATACCATTAGGCGTGGCAAAGTTCTCCATCATCTTCTTTATAGCATCCATGAAAGTGAACGTTAAGTACTTCTTATATTTTGGGATCACGATAAGAGTCCGTTCCTCTGCAAAATTGAACGTTATACGATAAAACAGTTTACCCTCGGCGTATCCCTCCTCAACAAAGCCGTGCTTTTTTGAGAAATACTTCACGAGGTCGAATACGCAAGGGACTCCATCGAATTCGAAGATCTCGCCATCCTCGCCGGGACGCATAAAGGTTTTTGTGCCGCGTATGATCATTGTCTCAGCCTCTTCGACTTTTTGCTGAACGTCTGCAAGAACCACGCTGCCATTACCGGGCGCCCATGAGGGTCCGAATAATACAAACGTTGTCGCCAGTATGATCGCCGCCGCGGCTGAATATCTTGTGATTTTACTTTCCATGATGAATCTCCAAATTTTATAGGTTTTCGATTTTGCTTTCCGGCCGGATTGTTTAAAGCCGGTACGCAGCAATTGGGCTTCTTCCGGGTGTGTTTCGCTCCATTTCTCGAAATCAAACGCCTCCGGCTCCCGCTGGATATGCTGATCCAGCATGGGATCCAACCATTGATTGTCGTTGTCATTCTTCATGAGACGATTCACCTCCTGAAACCCGCTTTCTTTAAATAGATCGCCAATTTCTTTTTTGCCCTTCGGATTCTGCCGTCAATACTTTGCTCTGTCGCGTCGAGAACTTTAGCCATTTGCCGGTAACTCATCTCGTTGTAGAACCGCAGAAAGACAACTTCTCTAAGATGATCCGGCAATTGCTTTAAAGCTTCGGCCAGAAGAGTCCTTTGATCGTCATCCGGTTCGTCGTCGCAATCGTTACCACGGCACGTCTCGACCGGCTTTCGTTGCCTTTGTCGTTCCCGCAGCATATCCTTTGCGACGTTCCGGCAGATCGTAATAACCCACGGGCCGAATCGTTCCGGCTTTTTCAGCTTGGGTAGCTGGCGGCACGCGGCCGCAAGCGCTTCCTGGGCGGCGTCCTCAGCTAAATGGTGATCCAGCAAAATGGCGTCCGCCACGGCCACCAGCGAGGAGTAATATCGCCTGCAAAGCCGACCGAAACTCTCCGGATCCGCCTCTAACGCTCGTAGAACAAGGTTTTGATCCTCAGGTTCTTTCATTTGTCAAATATCATACTTATCAGAGCGGCTCTGTACGTCTATAGAAAAGTCTCAATTAGACGCCAGAATCGGCGCAGAATCCATCAAGCAAGGCGAGAAATTGACTATTTACTGTTGACAAATGACTATTGACTTTTTGCTCGTCGGGGGAGGTCTTGATTAAGCAATCCTTTCAATAGTCAATTCTCCACTATTTCATTCAGTCTGATTATTGCGATCAGTTACCTGGTGATACCGATATCGTCCAGCATGATCGCACCGTAGGGAGAGCGGTCGAATACAAAACGGATATTTTCCAGTCTGGCGGGCCTGAATGAGGGATTATCTTCCATGAATTGCCGTATCGGGATTTCGTAAGTCTGGAGGAGGCGTTCCGAAAATTCTTCGATGTATTTTTTCTCCCGCCATGTCCACTTGTCCAGCCGAACAGGCAACGCCGGATGGATGGGACCCACTGCACTCAATGGCAGGGCGGTTTCATTTCCGTCTCTGTCCCAAAGCTCAATCGTCAGATCGAGCGGTTCGTACTGTTCCGGATTTTCCGTCCCGATCGATAATGCAAGCACCGAGTTTGGGTCGATTTGGAGGTCTTGTGTAGCGCTTGTACTCAGCGTAAGGGTGTACGATCCGGGCTTGGTCGTATTCGGGTCTTCATTTTCGTTATCCCACTCCAGGACGACGACGGCATTTTCCTGGGTTCCGTCATCTTTCGTGCGGAAAGGCACGTCGGCTTCACTCCAAACCGTTAGGTTACTCCCCAGAAGCTCCCCCCCGTAAATCGTGGCCGTTGTGACGTCGAAATCCTCTTCGAAATCGGCGATCACTTCAAAATTCGAATCCTGGTACTGGGTTACGTAGATATCCTCCGGTAGCCAGCGTCCGGCATACCGGGCGTCTTTGAAAACGGGTAGGTATTCCTCTCTGCCGTTGAGGGTCGTTTCGAGAAAGGCGGAAATCAGCACCTTGGCAACCTGACGCTGTTCTTCCATGCTCATGATGGGATGCTCGTTAATAAACAAACTGTCCGGGAAGGTCGCATCCACCCGGCCCCAGGCCGAGTTGAACCGGTTGTGGTTCGCCCGATAAACGTAAATCGCAGATTTGAACCGAAAGCTCCCATCGATGAAATATACCCGTTTATATTGTCGCAGTCCAAGAAACGCAGAGGCATCGGCGTCATGCCCACCATGTATGACGAGATAGTTCACGTTTTCCAATATGGTCGGGTGCCCCGCGGGTTTGTATTGCTCATCGCAGGGTGCAATAGCGATGACCGAGCGAATATCGAAATTGTAGTCAAATGTCACAAACGCGTCGTCCGGATAGCGCGACAGGGTGTTGAACGCGGCCGCATGGGCGACCGATTCTCCGCCTCGTGAATGCCCGATCAGCGCAATGTGGCTCATGTCCACTTTGCCCTCGAAGACGTGCCCCTCCGTCCGGTTCCATTCGTCCCAGACTTTCAGATGTTCCAGCAGAATAAAGGCGCGTGCGTCGTTTTCACCCCCGAAATTCTCATTGAGGAAATTCTCATCCACTGAGACGGTAATAAAACCCCGGCTGGCAAGTAGTACGCCGAGGTATTCGTACCCGGGCTCCGAAAAATTTTTCATGGCGTGATTACCATGGACGATTAGGACCAATGGAAACGGGCCGGTCCCTCGGGGGAACCAGACCCGGCCGTTAAGCGGCAGCCGATCAAAATCAAATCCCCAATAACCTGGCATGTAATCGAAAAAGTCCATGAATGGACTGGCGTCCACCGGCTCCGTTTTGAAATCGACACCCTCACCGTATTCTTTGCGATGCTTGTCATCGCCGCTCCCGTAGAAATATGTGCGATAGGAATAAAGACCATTGATCGCGGGATTCGGCGCATCAAGCGTCTCAATGGGGTAATCCCGCAGGTAGGTCATGTCAGCTAAATGAGACGTCGTTCCACACCCGGCGACGAAGATCGGCACAACAGCGAGAAACAGCGAACGACGAATCGCTATGGCGCACGCCACTTGTGAAATATTTTGCAAAATCTTGTTTCGGATCATCAGCTTTCATCTCTGTACGAAACGGGTTCGTTGATCAACAATGGTGGATCAGGATAGCGATCCGGCGTTTTCATGTCAATCAGGATGTTATTTCAATCTTTTCTTGCATTTCCACAAGGTGATGGAATAGAATTTCCAAACTGGTAGGCTTATTAATAGAAGGTATAAGAGAAAGAAAGACCGCAAATACATGGACGACCGATGAAACCGGCTACGAAGACAGGTCCGAGAGTTGAAAAATTGATCCAATTGTTAAAGGGCAAAGGCTATTTGCTTATTGTCATGCAGGATAATCCCGATCCGGATTCCATTGCCTCGGCGGTCGGACTTCGCCGATTGGCCAACAGCACGGCTCAAGTTCAATGCTCGATCGCTTACAGCGGAACCGTTGGGCGCGGCGAGAACAGAGCCCTGGTCAACTACCTAAACCTCAATCTACATCAGATAAGCAATATTGATTTTAAGAAGTTCGATCTTATCGCGATGGTCGATACGCAGCCCGGCACCGGCAACAATTCTCTGCCCCAGGACCTGACACCCAATATTGTGATCGATCATCATCCCTGTCGTGACGCGACACGCAGCGTAGAATTGATCGACATTCGCAGCGGTTACGGATCGACGTCAACGATACTCTGCGAGTATCTCCATGAAGCGGAAATGACCCCGGAGATACCCTTAGCCACGGCCTTGCTTTACGGGATTCGTTCCGATACTCAGGACCTCGGACGAGAGGCGACCAAGGCGGATATCGAAGCGATTGAATGGCTTTATCCGCTGGCGAACAAGCGCATGCTCAGCGAGATTCAACGCGGCAGCGAGCCCCGGGAGTATTTTCAGATGCTGGCCGAGGCCCTGAAAAACGCTCGAATCTACGGAAACGCCATCGTAACGACGTTAGGCCAGATCGACAATCCGGATATGATCGGCGAAGTCGCGGATTTGCTCATGCGCGAGGAAAAAACGCGTTGGACGATGTGTATGGGTTTGTCTCAAGGTAAAGTGCTCGTATCGCTTCGTACCGCCGACGAGAACAACAAGGCCGAAAACGTCGTGAAACAGCTTGTGGACGGGATCGGAACGGGCGGCGGCCACCAAACGTATGCCGGCGGGCAGATACCGTTAAAGGAAAATACCCGGGCGGAACTGACGCGGATGGAAAGGAAACTGAGACGTACATTCGTTCGGTTGATCGGCGCCGGGGAAAATCACGCCGTTAAACTGATCGCCAGGAAACATAAGGAGAAAACCGTCACATGATACGCATGGTGCTTATCCGACACGGCCAGAGCACGTGGAACAAGGAGAACCGTTTCACGGGATGGACCGACGTGGACCTAACCGAGCAGGGCATCCGGGAAGCACACGAGGCCGGGGTGATCCTTAAAGAGAAGGAATTCACTTTTGACATGGCCTTCACGTCCGTATTGAAAAGGGCGATCCGAACGCTCTGGATCGTGCTCGACGAGATGGATTTGATGTGGATTCCCGTTGTCAATTCATGGCGGCTGAACGAGCGGCACTACGGGGCGCTACAAGGCTTGAATAAATCGGAAATGGCGCGAAAGTATGGCGAGGAGCAGGTTCATATCTGGAGGCGCAGCTATGATATCAGGCCGCCGGTCCTCGAAAAGACGGATGAGCGTTATCCCGGCAGCGATCCGAAATATAAAGCCTTAAATCCCCGGGACATTCCCGTGGCTGAATGCCTGAAAGATACCGTCGATCGCTTCATGCCATACTGGCACGAAGCCATCGTGCCGGAGTTGAAGAAGGGCAAGAAGATTTTGATCTCCGCTCACGGTAATAGTCTTAGGGCTTTGGTCAAGTATCTGGATCATATCAGCGATGACGAAATCACACAGCTTAATATTCCGACTGGCATACCTTTGATTTATGAGCTTGATGATGATCAGAAGCCGCTCAAGCATTATTACCTGGGCGATGCCGACGGGATCGCCAAGGCCATACAATCCGTCGCCGCACAGGGCAAGGCCAAAACCGAATGAGAATCAGGTAGGGTGGGCACTGCCCACCTTTCCAATTTGACATAAAAGCGGTGTGCGATGCAAACCCTACCAACCGGAGAAGAGAGAAGAAACTCCAATTGATTGCCTGTGAGAATCTCGACTGGCGAGACCTCCGTGACGGTTGGTATGATAACATTCGCACATAAGCCAGATGTCTCGGCTGCGCTCGACATGACAAATGCAACCGTGTCATTTCGACTGGAAGTCCACTGGAAGTGGACTGTAACGGAGAAGCTTGTCCTGAGCGGAGTCGAATGGATCCGGTTACGGAAGAACATCCTCACACGTTCGTCGCCAGAGGTCTCGACTTCGTCCACCTTGGGCGGATTGCGCTCTCCGTAAGTACCGACAGGCACGCCTTACGGCGGAGTCCCAAGGACGACATGAAGAAAACATGTCTGGGATTTTCATTGGGTATTCCAGTAATGGCCGAAATCATTTAGGCACACAGGCCGGGTTCGTCGGATTCAGGTCGCAATCAATGAGTCAGTG
>JAFGTG010000599.1 GCA_016934255.1 Sedimentisphaerales bacterium | reverse complement strand
GACGCGGGAGATCGGTATCCGGCTGGCCATCGGGGCCCTCGAACGCGAGGTGATGATGCAATTTCTCGTGGAGGCCGTGGTCCTCTCATCCTTTGGCGGACTATTCGGTATTATTTTAGCTCTGGCCGGATCCTTTGGCCTATCTCGCATAATGCACTTTCCCTTTGTGCTCAACATAAGTATCGTCGTCATTGCGTTTCTGTTTTCGGCCGCCGTAGGCGTCATCTTCGGCTACTTCCCGGCGCTCAAGGCCGCCCGTCTCGATCCCATCGACGCGCTGCGCCATGAATAAGTTAAAATAGTGTTAATCTCTTGCATTCTTCCTCTCGACTGTGGTATAATCGTCTCAAGAAATGTCACCGACGAAATGTATTGCATCCCTTTGAACGAAAGGGGTAAACATCATGCGAAAACAAAACGGTTTCACCTTAATTGAGCTCCTGGTTGTCATTGCCGTGATCGCCCTGCTGTTGGCTATCTTGATGCCGGCCCTGCGCCGAGCCAAGGGACAAGCTCAGATGGCGGCCTGCGCTGCGCAACTCCGCCAGTTCGGGCTGGCCTGGGACCAATACGCCAGCGACAACGACGGCTACAATATCGAATACGCCCCGGCGTCAGAGTGGGCCAGCGGCGGATTCTGGTTCTATCAACTGGGACCCTATTTCAGCGCCAAGGATTTCGCCAAAGGTCAGGGGGACACCCGGAGCGGCGTCCTGAAAATTATGAGGTGTCCCGCCGCCAATATATGGCGTAATACCTATAAGGACACCTCACCCTTGTATGGATCCCACGATTCGGCCTGGCGGTGGCGCTCGCAAACGGGCACCGAGGGACGAGAGGAGGTCCATGAAGGAAGCTATACACTGAACGGCTGGATGCAAAACCTCAGCTCCGGGCGCATCTCAGAGTACGCCGAGTCGCGGGTACGAAACTATTACTTCAAATTCGACGACGCCCGCGGAGATAGCCCCATGATATCGGACGGGGGCTGGGTGGACGCATGGCCGGACAATCCGCACGTCGCTGAAACCAACCAGTTCCTTGACCTGAGAGGTTCCGGAATCCCGGGCGCCCCCTATCGAATGAGCCCCAATCAACTCACGCGCATCCTTCTCGAACGCCACGGTAGAGGCATCAATATCCTGTTCAAGGGAACCCACGTGCAGCGTATTGCCCTGGAGAACGTCTGTCAGTACAAATTCCACCGGTACTTCACGCCGGTTGCGGAACTGGATTTGCCGTAAATGAGCACATCGCTCAATAAGGCGACGGAATAGAATTCTGATCAAAAAAGTAAAGAATAAAAACACATGCGGGAGTATCTTTATTCTGAGACGCCTGGAATGTGGGCTTCGCTTTCGGATTTAGACTTTTCTCCCGGTTTAACAGGAAGCGGCTCGTCAAATTGAACGGCGACTTGACGCAGGAACGGATTGATCGTCTCAACCCGGAGGACGCGTCCGGTACGAGTGAAACTCATCATCGATGAGGAATCATATACTTCGGAACTTGGAATGCTAAAATGAGTCACCAACGTCTGTCCGACACGTGGGCAGTTTTCTCCGGCGTTGCACCTGAACGCCAGCCCCCCGCTGGAAATATCGACCATCAGCCCTTCAGAGACCGGTTGCTTGGAATTTTCCGCAAACAGAACCGACCACTGATAGCGTAATCGCGGCTCTCGCCTTCCATTTTCTATTTTTTTCATGATCCATACTCCTGGAATAGCCCATCCTATCCCAAAAGATCGACACATTCGGGGAAGCACTTTAGATCATTTGTCGTGATCCGCAGAATCCGAATATTCGATACAATACGACCCGACGGCGACCGGAGAAACGACCATCCGATACATGTGGAAAAGGACATATTATCCTCAAGTCCATCAATCCGTCCTTAGAAGTGTTAAAACCGTTACATTTCAACGGTCTAATGGCACTTTAATTCTTGACAGACATGCGTAGATTATATATGCTTAGAGACGTGGCATATGGAGGTGTGATGAAAATCGTTTAGTACTCTCGCATATGATCGCCCTCCAGGTCTCAAACTGCTTTGCGCTCAACGTGTGATAGGGGCATCAAAGTAAAGGTGCTACTCATTGCATAGGAAGGAAACGACATTTAGACATAGTCGAGAACTCAATCATGCTATACAATACATTAACTCAACCCTTTAAAACGCATATGATTCCGGTCGCTCTGGCGATATGGTTGTTGACGGGGATTACCACGAAAACCATATCGGCCAAATCCCTCTACATCATCGCCGATAAAGGCCGTCTCGCCGATGCGACCCAACCCGTCCATGCCTATGATATCGGAAGCGACGGGACGCTCACGTTCCAAACACAATGCGACATCCCTCACAGGATGCTCGGGGCCATTGGAATGGCCATTGATTCGCAGGCAGGCTACCTGTTTATCACCTACGACCGCTTGAACAAGGTCCATATTGTGGACGCTCAAACGATGACAAATGTGGGCATAATCGACGCCGCTCCGGATGGCGTGAACCTGGCCGGCATTGTGTACGATGCTAAGAAGAAACGGCTATATTGTGCGGAAGTCGGCACGAAGAACCTGTATGTCTTCGAGTGGGAACCGGAAAATTTGACCCTGACGGACGCGTTGTTTTCACCTTTCATACTGAAAAAGGCCTCCATATATGGGATCGCATTAGATGAAGTCAACAACCAACTCTACGTAGCGAACGCCAGCGACACAATCACCGTTTACGACACGTCGAGCTGGACATTGATCGACAGCATCGAATTGAATCGCATCGCCATCAGCATCGCGATCGATGTCGAGAATGAATTCGTTTATACCGGCGGAGGATATGCAGACAACACCTATCTTACACAATACCATCTTGCCACGGGGACGAAACGGGAAGTCCAGGTGGAACCGGACGCCGGTGTGATGGGGCTCGGGGTGGATCCGAATTCCAGCCTGATCTATCTCAGCACCGGAAGAAACAACCAGTCCGGCGGAGACAATCTTTTGGTTTTCGATTCCTCTCTCGATCAAATCGACATCATCACCTCCATCGGTAATCCGACCGGACTGGCTATCCCGGACGGGGACGTGGCGTATAACCCGTTTAATCTGAGCAAAACCATTATCGCCGGGACAACCAACGTTTTGGACGACGACGGCAATCCGATGGTGGGCGCCGGCGGCATTTTAACCTATGCCATTCACTTCGAGAACAACAACGCGGATCCCATCAACGAGGTTAAGATTGTTGATACGCTTCCGGGCACCCTGATCTTCGTCTCTGCTGAAAACGACGTGGGCAATGGACAATATGATTCCAAGACGCATACGTATGAATGGTCGTTTTCGACTCTGCCCCCCCAATCATCCATTACTCTCGAGCTGAATGCGAAAGTCAAGAAAGATACCCAGGCCAACACGGAGATAAAGAACGCGGTGACGATCCGCAGCCTTGAAATAGCACCGACGACAAAAACGGTCAGCATCAAAAGTTCAAACAATGCCCTTAACCTGACAAAAAGCATTTCCAGCAAAACCGACGACTCCATCAACGGGATCGACCCGGACGAGCCGATTACTTATACGATCACCTTCGATAATAATGACAATGATTTCACTGCAACGGATGTTACCATCGTCGATTTTCTCCCGGACACGGTCACCTTCATCGAGGCGGATGAGGACATCGCCTCCGGAACATACGATCCCGTCGAACATACTTACACCTGGATCTATCCATTGTTGAAACCGCAAGAGACCGTCTCTCTCGAAATCGTCGCCCAGGTGAATTCGGACACGGCGCCGGGAACGATGATTACCAATACCGCCATGATTAGCAGCAATGAAACGCCGCCGGCCACAACCAGCGTCGAAACGATCACCTATTTCCAATCCCTCGCGTTCAGCGTAACCATCGACGGAAGTGACAAAGACGAGATCAAACGGGTGGGGTCAAAGGAAGAAATGACCTACACCATCCAATTCTATAACAAGGACAATGATTCGGCTGTAACCAATGTCTCTATTGTGGACACACTCCCATCAACCGTCAGCTTCGTTCGCGCACGAGCCGACGATCATAATGTCACAGGCCAATACGACAGTAAAACGCACACTTATACATGGTCCTACCCCTCGTTGGAACCGACGTCAATGCCGATAACCGTGGATTTAGTCGTTCAAGTGGATAAAAATATATCCCCGGCGACCATTATCTCCAATTCCATCACGATCGATAGCGATCAAACACGCCCGACGACGATAAGTGTCGATGCCATGACGTATTATGAATCCCTGGACCTGAGCACCGTGGTGATCGGCGGCATCATCGGCGAAACCGAATGGGTCGATGTCAACGAAACATATAGTTATAAAATAAATTTCGAGAACAACAACGACGTTCCCGTAACAAACGTTTTTATCGTCGATACGCTTCCCAAAGAAATACAGTTCGAATCGGCGACCGGCGAGGGATCCTTCGGATGGTACGATCCCCAGGCCCATACGTACACATGGTTCTATTCTTCTTTATCCCCGGGCGACTCCGATGAGCTGGAGATCGTTACGCGGGTCAACCCGGGAACGGCCATTTCAACGACCATTACCAACCTCGTCACGATCGATAGCGACGAAACCTTGCCGACGACTACGAGCGTGGACGTGATTGTCGGCGAAAGTCCGCTGGAAGCCCGAACATTCAGCATCCTGCCCGCCATCATCAGGGATTCGGGTTCGTCCTACGACGTCCAGGCAACGGCGATATTACCCCGGGGGATCGGAAAAGACGACATCAAAGACGTGCGGCCTACCCTTAATCCGTGCGGGATCAGCGCCAAACGCCAAATGATCCTTGGAAATGCGACAACGGCAAAAGTGATTGCCCTTTTCGATAAAAACGATTTAGTGGAGGCGATCTCCGACAGGGGTGAGATCACATTGACCGTGGTCGGAAAACTCGTTTCGGACCGATCCTGGTATGGCACAGCCACGGTATATATCACCGGATACACAGGCCAGTAATACGACGAACCGTTAGAGGCTCTGGCCGTACCGGGCGCAAAGGGAGTAGTCTTTGACCGTCGATAACGACGCATCGGGATTATCGTCGGGGTATAAATAGACACTCATACCAACCTCAGAACCCGGCTTGGTGAAACGTTCGAGATCCTCGGCCTGCACGAATCCCTGGGATTCCAACGTAGCGGCCGCCTTCATCCAATTCGTTCCGACTT
>JAFGTG010000598.1 GCA_016934255.1 Sedimentisphaerales bacterium | reverse complement strand
CTTCATCCAGAGCAGGTTGTCGTAGCGTTCGTGCATCCGACGATAGACCTCCTTGAAGATGTTGAAGCCGATTTCCTCGCCGTTGTAGTAGATGCCGGGCCAGTGACAGACGAGAATGGCCGGCTCGCCCTTGTCGATGACCTGGGGTAATCGACCGCCCTGGAGGTCCTCGGTGATGAACTTATCGACCGAGCCGGGGACGAGGCCGTCCCAGCCGCCGAACCAGTCGCCGGTGCAGCCGATGATGGAGACGACGCATTTGGGATTGTCGCCGTCGAGGCCGGAGGCGTATTGGACGAGCGGGGCGACGCTGCGCTCGTCGGTGAAGAGGTCGCGGAAGTAGTGGGGGATCTCGGCGTTGAAGACGTCCCGGCAGGATTCGAGCGTGCCTTTGGCGAGGTTCTCGCGGTTTTGGCCGCCGAAGCCGCCCGGCGTGGTGATGCCTTCGCAATCGAGGCCGACGTTTTTGAGGATGCGCAGGGCGTAGGCCATGTAGTCGGCTAACTGGTCGGCGGATTTGTCCTGGCTCCAGCCGGCGTTCTCGATGTAGTAGCCGGTCCGTTCGGGGTAGGGTCGGCCGGTCTTGGTGTCGATGACCCAGGTGTGGCTGATCATCTCGGGGTGGATGTCCCAGTTGGGCATCATAAGCTCGCGGACGAGCTTGAGGCTGTCGTCCAGCTCTTGTTGCGACCAGCCGGGCAGGCAGCGGTCCATCCAGCCGACGCACGCCGGGTAGGGGACGATGCTGTACTTGCCTTTGACGCCGCGCTCGCAGCACCACTCGCCGAATTTGCGGACGAACGAATCGGGTATCTCGCGCGGCAGGCTGCGCCAGTCCTGTTTGTACCGGTCCGGCCAGGCGGTCGCGAAATGCGGAATGCCGAAGTGCGCCAGGTTCACCAGGCAGGTCGAGTCGTCGATGATGAAGCTGACCGGCACGCGGTTCTGCGGATTGAGTACGGTGACGTCGGACGTTTGCTCGGGTCGCTCGCCTTTCGGCTGCGCGATGGCGGGGATGCTGTGCAGGGCGGAACGGGCGGCGACGGTCGCGGCGGCGGCCTTCAGGATATCTCGTCGTGTGATGGATTTGGGTGTGTGCATGATTCATTCTCCGTCGGGATTAGAACGATAAAGCAGTTTAACAATGGCAATAATCCTATTTTTCAATCCAAGGATACACTATGTGAATCGCAAGTTACCCAAGTTTACCGAATTCACTCAATTTCTACAACGCGCTTATAAAGTAGAGAACAAAATAATTTTTTTCTACCGCAGAGAGAACAATTATGTTAAATAGGAGTAGGTACTAATTAGTATTAGCTATGAAAAAGAAAAATAAGACAATGCCCCGTGGAGAGATCGATTCGAAGGTCCGCGAATTCGTGGATCGATGCAGGCAGTCCGGCCGGAAAGTGACGGCTCAGCGGATTACCATTTATAAAGAGCTGGTCCGCTCGGACGATCATCCCTCGGCGGAGATTTTGTACAGGAGAATTAAGAAGGCGTCCCCGGGGATCTCCCTGGATACGGTGAACCGGACACTTCTGACGCTGCATGAAATGGGCGAAGCGTCCATCGTCGAGGGCACGGGGGAGCCGAAACGATTCGACGCCGGGATGGAAAAGCATCAGCATTTCAAATGTGTTAAGTGCAAGAGGATCATTGATTTCCATCACAAACCATTCGACGACATCAAAGTTCCCGCCATGATTGAAAAAAAGTTCACCGTGCTGAGAAAAAGCATCTACCTGGAGGGACTTTGCGACCGGTGCGGTAAATGATGTTGTTTGGTTTTGCTCTTTAACAAGTGAAGGAATCGTATTGAAACGACCTGAAAGTTTCCGCTTAAAACCCGTAATTTTACGAGTAGCGTCGGAGGCTGAAACGGAGATAATAATCCCGGCGTTCAGCGGACAAGAATAACGAGCGGCGTCGATAAGATTGCAACTTTGACAGTGAAAGCAAAGACAGATGTCGCCAAAATGACAGTCGTACACACAAGACTTTTTGTCCACGAGGGTGTAATTCTTTGATAGCACGAGAATTAAAGACATTGGATTTTTCCTGGCACGTATTTTGCGAAATGTCATTACGAATGAAAGATCGTCAGTGATGAAAAAAGATTGAAAAATGAATACGTAAAAGGAGATTCAAAATGAATAGTAAGAAAATGAGAAGTGGATTTTGCTTGTTGGTCTTCGCACTTTCTGTATTTTCACTGGCTCCGGCTGTGCCGGCGAAGACGAACGAGCTTGACGCCTTGCGTCAGACGTCTAAAGCGTTTTCCGCCGTCGCGAAGGACGCCGTGCCTGCGGTTGTCTTTGTCAAGGTCGAAAAGACGATCGAAACCGGATCGATGCGAAGGCCGGGTTCACCGGATCAGTATAACGATCCCTTCGGATTCTTCGGAGATGAATTCTTCGAGCGTTTCTTCCGGGATCGCATGCCTCAGCAGCCGCGTGAATATCGCCAATCCGGACAGGGATCAGGATTTATCATCAGTGAGGACGGATATATTCTTACCAATAACCATGTGGTCGGCCAGGCGGACGTGATTTCGGTCAAGACCCATGACGGTCGTGAATTTAACGCCAAGCTCATCGGGACGGATGAAAAAACCGACGTGGCCGTCATCAAAATCGAAGGCGAAAATCTGCCGACCCTGCCCTTGGGGGATTCGGACCATCTGGATATCGGCGAATGGGTCATCGCCATCGGCAATCCGTTCGGCCTGGCCGAGACGCTGACGTTCGGGATTGTGAGCGCCAAAGGCCGCAGCACGGTCGGCATCGCCGATTACGAGGATTTTATCCAAACCGATGCGGCGATTAATCCCGGCAACTCCGGCGGTCCTTTGATTAACCTGGACGGCGAAGTCATCGGCATCAATACGGCGATTTTCAGCCAGAGCGGCGGCAGCGTGGGGATCGGCTTCGCCATCCCGATCAACATGGCCAAGCACATCAAGGATCAGCTCGTCAAAGAAGGCAAAGTCACCCGCGGACAGTTGGGTGTGTCGATCAGCGACCTGACGAGTGACGTCGCCGATTATTTCGGATTGGATTCGACCAGGGGCGTCGTCGTCAATGAGGTCGTGGAAGGCTCTCCCGCCCAGAAGGCCGGTTTGGAAGCGGGAGATGTTATTCTGAAGATCAACGACCGGGACGTCGAGAGCATGGGACAATTGCGAAATACGATTGCCTCGATGGAGCCGGGAACGACGGTTCGCATGCTCGTGAATCGCCAAGGCAAGGAGAAAACGCTGCCGGTCAAGATCGGCGAGCTTTCGGCGGATTCCTCTCGGAGTGTGGGCTCGAGCGTCCCGTCCGGCACCTTAGGTTTGACCGTTCAAAACATAACCGAGGACATGAGTCGTCGATTCGGTCTGAGGCAGGCTCAGGGCGTCATTGTTTCGAGTGTCACCCCCGACAGCGAAGCGTTTCGCAAAGGTATTCGGCCGGGGACGATCATTCTGAGCATCAACCAAAAAGAAATTCGCTCAGTTGATGAGTTTAACCAAGCCCTGGGGGAATCGACGACGTCGAAAAAGGTCCTCCTGCAGATTAGCGAACAAGGATATACACGATTTGTCGTGCTATCGCTCGAATAAAAGAATCACATAACTCGCCGGGGCCCGATTGTTCTGATGTGCTTGGAATAAAACGAATCCTCAGAACAATCGGGTATGTTTTAAACCGATTTTCTGAAATAATATATGCCTAACTTCAATTTTGCAAAAGTTCAATTTTTAAGAATGAATAAAATCAAGAAAGTGAGGAAGTAATGGATTTAAAAGGAAGTCAAACGGAAAAGAATTTATTAGCCGCATTTGCGGGTGAATCCCAAGCGAGGAACCGGTACACCTACTTTGCCAGCCAGGCGAAGAAAGAAGGGTACGTGCAAATCGCGGCCATTTTCGAAGAAACCGCCAACCAGGAAAAAGAGCACGCCAAGCGGGAATTCAAATTTCTCGAAGGGGGCGAAGTGGAAATCACCGCCGCGTTTCCGGCCGGCACGATCGGCACCACGATGGAAAATCTCAAGGAAGCCGCCGCCGGGGAACATTACGAAACCACTCAGATGTACCCCGAGTTTGCCGAAGTGGCGGAGAAAGAAGGATTTAGAGAAATCGCCGCCGTGTTCCGAAATATCGCCGTCGCCGAGAAACGCCACGAGGAACGTTATCTTGCCCTGGCGAAGAATATCGCCGACGGCGCCGTCTTCAGACGTAAAAAACCCGTACGATGGGTCTGTCGAAATTGCGGCTACGTGCATGAAGGCCCGGAGGCCCCCGGCACCTGTCCGGCCTGTGCGCATCCGCAGGCCCATTTTGAACTGGAAGCCACCAATTATTAATGATTCGAAAGGACAAACAATGAAAAGAGCAATTGGGAACAAATTCGCCATTGGCGGCGCCCTTTTGGTCGCCGTCATTCTGGGCTCGCTGGCCTATTCGCACTGTCAGATTCCGTGTGGTATCTACGACGACGAAGCCCGGTTCGCGGAGATCGCCGAACATATCACCACGATTGAAAAATCGATGAAGGAGATCGAGACCTTGTCGGCCGCTCAGAAACCGAATATGAATCAGCTCGTCCGCTGGGTCAACAATAAAGACCACCACGCCGACAAGCTCAGTGAGATCGTGACGTATTACTTCATGGCTCAGCGGATAAAGCTGCCGGCGGAAGGAAATGTGACGGCGCAGCAGGATTACGTTAAAAAACTCACATTGCTTCATCACATGCTGGTGTACTCGATGAACGCCAAACAAACGACGGACCTGGATAACGTTGCAAAGCTGAGGTCGTCGCTTTCGGCGTTTCACGATATCTATTTCGGCCACACACATTAATAACCCAAACTGACCTTTTAGGAATCAAATAATGAAGCAAGTCGTTCAGAGATAACACCACAAAACGATCTGTCATTCCCGCGAAGGCGGGAATCCACTTCATTCGTTACGTTCCTGGATCCCTGCCTACGCAGGGATGACAACAAGAATCGGCCAGTATGAATGAATAAAAAAAAAGAAATGAGAGGTATATCATGGAAGCTACGCAAAACAGTGTCACGTTCCAGGGCAATCCACTGACACTTACAGGCCTTCGGCCGACGGTAGGCCATCCGGCGCCGGAGTTCGAAGTCTTGAGTAATGATTTGTCGCCGGTGAAGCTCTCCGATTTCCAGGGTAAAACCTGCGTCCTTTGTTCGGTCCCTTCTCTGGATACGTCAGTGTGTGACACGGAAATACGCGCGTTCAACGAACGCGCCACGTCGTTGGGCGAGGAGGTCATCGTTCTGGCCATCAGCATGGATTTGCCTTTTGCCCAGCAGCGATGGTGCGGTGCGGCGGGCGTCGAGAACGTGCAAACGCTCTCCGATCACCGCGATGCGACGTTCGGTCAGGCCTATGGCGTGCTCATCCGGGAACTGCGACTTTTGGCGAGGGCCGTATTTGTTGTGGACAAGAAGGGTGTGATTCGTTACATACAGGTCGTTGACGAACTGACGAACGAACCCGATTACGAAGCGGCATTACAGGCCGTAAAGGATGCACAATGACAAGAAAACTTAAGCCAGATATTTATGCCGTCGGCGCCATCGACTGGGACGCCAGGTTGTTTGATCGACTGATTCCGCTGCCGGATGGGACAAGTTACAATGCTTATGTGGTCCGCGGCAGTCAGAAAACGGCCCTTTTGGACACCGTCGATCCTGTCAAAACTCACGTTTTATTGAACAATCTCGTCGATGCGGGCGTGGACAAGATCGACTACATTATCGCCCATCACGCCGAGCAGGACCATTCCGGATCGATTCCCGACGTTCTGTTGATTTATCCGGACGCCAAAGTGGTTACCAATCCCAAGTGCAAGCAGATGTTGATCGACCTGCTCGATATCGAAGAAAATCGATTCATGACCGTCGAAGACGGGCAGGAGCTTTCGTTGGGCAATAAGACGCTTCGGTTTATTACTACGCCGTGGGTTCACTGGCCGGAGACGATGAGCACGTATCTTCCGGAAGACAAAATCCTGTTTTCCTGTGATTTTTTTGGGGCTCATTTGGCGACAAGCCGCTTGTTCGTTGACGACGAGGCCGTTGTTTATGAATCGGCCAAGCGATACTATGCGGAGATTATGATGCCGTTCAGGAAACAAATCAATTCCAATCTTGCTAAAATCAGCGATTTGGATATTAAGATCATTGCCCCGAGTCACGGCCCTGTCTATGATCAGCCGGACTTGATTATTCGCGCTTACCGTCAGTGGGCGTCCGATACGGTTCGCAACGAAGTCGTCGTGGCTTACATCTCCATGCACGGCAGCACGGCTAAGATGATCGACCATTTTGTCGATGCCTTGGTGGAACGAGGTATTGACGTTAAACAATTTGAGCTGTCCACCACGGATATCGGTAAGCTGGCCATGGCGTTAGTGGACGCCGCCACGGTGGTTCTTGGATCGCCGACGGTTCTGATCGGCCCGCATCCCAGTGCGGCTTACGCCGCATTCCTGGCCAATGCGCTTCGGCCCAAGACAAAGTTTGCTTCGATCATCGGCTCGTTTGGGTGGGGCAGTAAGGCGGTTGAGCAGTTGACGGGGATGCTCACCAATCTCAAAGCAGAAATACTCGAACCCGTGATTGCAAAAGGCGATCCGAAAGACACCGATTATGCCGCGATCGATCGGCTGGCCGATGACATCCTGGCCAAACACAAAGCGGCCGGGCTTATTTAATAGAACTCATCTTTAACGAAAGGATTTTGTTATGGCAGCAAAACTTGAAATTTACAAATGCGAAATGTGTGGTAATATCGTCGAGGTCCTTCACGGCGGCGCCGGAGAGTTGGTTTGTTGCGGCAAACCCATGGTCCTTTTGCAGGCGAAAACGGCGGATCAGGGCAAAGAAAAGCACGTGCCCGTCATCGAAAAAATCGACGGCGGCTACAAAGTCAAAGTCGGCGACGT
>JAFGTG010000597.1 GCA_016934255.1 Sedimentisphaerales bacterium | reverse complement strand
TATCATTCCCTCGCTGAGAGCTGCAACTGTCGAATGAATAGTTTTTCATGACCATTTTGCGCACAATTTCATTTGTAAGAGACTAAATATTGGCTTTGTTTTTTCAAACTGGTTTTGACCGGATAACGGGATGGACTGGATAAGTGTTGTTTTTTGTAAGTTTTTGTGAATTTTTGTGAATTTTTGTAAAATTCATGAGCATTTCTGAGGATTTTAGACACAGATTGCGCGGATTTACACTGTTTTTGGCCACAAAGACGCGAAGGCACAAATTGGCTTTGTTTTTCAAATTAACCACGAATGAACACCAATAAACACTAAAAAATCTGTGGACTAAAAACGAGATACGAACGACCAACGACGAACGACTATTTGTAACCGCGGATGAACGCCGATGACGCAGATTTCTTGACTTTCGACATTCAATATTGGACATTCCGCCGCAAGGTGTCCCTTAGGGAGGTGTTCGATATTCAATCCCCTGCTCTCCCGAAGTCCTGATTCCCACTCCCTGATAACCTGATGGTCTGATCTCCGCTTTTTTTCTGTCTCTCCCATAAGTCCCTAAGGGACACCTAACGGTGGGATGGCTTACGCCACTGTCTTCTGTGTTCCTTATTATTAGTCAATAATCAATATTCAATAATCATTTAGTTTGGTATTATACTAAATTCTTTTCCAAAAGTCAAGTCAAATCTGTTTTTAGACGGGATTACACGATTTACACGATTTAATTAAATTCGATCCAGTCGAAGAAAAGCCACACAGAGGGCTCAGAGATTTTATCATTAAATATCCTGTTGATCCAGTTATCCAGTCCCAAAAAAAGAAATGAGACGGGATGACAAGATTGACATGATTGAATTATAAAACCAACAACCAGAAACAAATTTAGCCACCGAGGGCACCGAGTACACAGAGACGATAATCAATAGTCAATCATCAATCGTCAATGGCAAACGCTGGGACTTGTACCACGCCCATGAAAGGGACGATAAGGAACTCGAATCGATCAAACCCTACTCCGCCGCAACACACGAATAAAGATGAATGAATCACAAAGCATATCCTGAGTCGGGCCGAAGGGATCAACGACTAATTCAACAAGAGACAATGAACCAGTTGTAAGAAATGATAGGATCGTAAGTCTTACACGCTCTCGAAAAAATACCCCCCCCTGGAGCAAGGTTGACACTCTTAATTTTCCAAAACCTTTAATTTTCACTTTGATGTCTTAACCTATATCTATTCTTCATTTGTTTCTTGAATCAAGGATCTATAGATCTCCAAACGGACCATGATCGCTTTACATGTATCATCTCTTCTGTGGTATGCGTAAATGCACCATGTGATTCAGTGCGACTTATAAGTTTACCGCCCGAATAAAGCTCACTTACAGACGATACCCCCGAAGGATTGCTTGTATCGATCGATGTAACTGTGTCTACTTCTTCCCATTCCTCATCTAACTCACGGCGGACGAGATCCCCACCTTTTTGGCCTGCGAGTGAACAAATTTGCTTAACTGTAGACGAATCGACATACGAGTTTATTCGTATTTGACTAGCACTCAATTTAATGCGTGTCAGACGGTAGTCAAGCTCTTCGTCTGGAGGTATGATCTCAACGTCATCTATTATTCCAATACGTTGATAATTTCTCTGCTTTAGTTCTGCGTCACTGATCGAGGTTTCTTGGGCTGGTACATCACGTTTTGGGAATAATGGGCCAGTCGGCGTGAATGTTGCGGATGAGCACCCAGTCAGATGAAACAGGATAACCATATATACAAGTGAGCGCACAAAATGAACGCCACAATTTTGTGTGTTTTGGTATACCATTCGCTTTCTCCTTTCTGGTTTTGAGTAATGTACGCAATGGAATCTAATGTTGTGAATCGGATGCTGCCAACTCGAGGCAAGATATCTCAAAGACTCCTTCTCCTAAAACAGCGGGTAGACAAATCACATACCACCTACGATTCCATATTTATAAAGGCATATCACGTCTTTTTACTTTATTCTAGATCTAGTGTATGACGATTTACAGTATGTGTTACGGACAACGCAGTGTCGCCATACGGTCGTTGATTCTATTACTTCTCTCCTCCGCACCATCTTTTACACTCCAATACCATGGTCCGCTTGGGTCGAAGCATTGCGCATCAGGGAATTTCTGGATCACGATATCATAATTCATATTGGCATCCTTGTAGAAAGCACAGGCTTCCGTGACATTCTTCTTTTCGGCTACGAGATCCGCCTTTTGCTCGCAAGCCTGACCAAGAATAAAAAAGCAGGTACCTACATCATAAAGAGCCCAATACTTCTCAAGGACAGTCTCGTTCTTCTTGGGATCCTCGTCCAGTGTCGGTCGTTTTGTCTCATACTCCTGCCTGTGCGTCGCCTGTTGTTTCTCAGCCATAGATCCGAATCGGTCGATGCAACACATCGCTATGAATCTTGCGGTGTCGGGTTTTTCTTTCTCCAAATATTTCCATGCGAGAGTGGTGTAATCATTTGAATCGCGTGGGAATCGGCATGTGTCCTTTTCAGTAATTAGCCGGAGTGCGACTTTACATTGCGGCTGAACGGGTATTTTTTTACGTTTCTCACTTAACCAGTATGTACCAAGATACTTGGGCGAGTCGTTCACATCAGCAAGGATTGTTCTTGAGCGTTCGAACTCACCAAGCCGTCTCCAGCAATCGCCCTGTAAGTAGCGGCACGTTGCCGTGGTGTTCTCATCCCTCTGGATTTGAAGGTATATATCCACGGCTGAAATGAGTTCCTTGCAGTTGCCTTGGTCGGCAAGCTTCCATATATACTTCATGGTGATGGTTGTAGGTTCTTTTTGACCTTGGTCCTGGTTGGAGGTTACGGGTTGTTTTGATTGAGAAGGTGTCAGTACTATCGGGCCAGATTTGTCGTGACACCCGCCGCCAATCCATATGATGCTCCATGCACACACCGTCAGGCTAGATAATAATACTTGTTGCGGTTTCATAGAATGTCTCCTTATTCATGTTATTTTTATTTCTGCTGACACATGGTCTGCCAGCAGGTTAACACCAATAAACTGCCCATTATTCTTGCACAAGATATACCTCAATCAAACTGACCTTTTGGAGTTCTTTCGGTGATAGCTGGGCAAGAAATGGATCCCCGTACTTTGCTGCGAAGTAGTCTCGAGTATTTACTTTAAGCTCTCTTGCCCTCGTCAATGGCGAAAGCAGATCGCGAATTTCATATGCTTTAGGCCGTTCCACATCACTTGTATAGGTGATCGTGTTTTCAGTCAATAGTGGCAAAGCTGGCCCGCTCGTCTTGGATCCAGTAACAGTCCAATGCTGCGCAGGTGACAACAGTTTCTCCGCTTGTGCAATATTCAATGTCGAGGTCTTATAGCCAGCCTGTACAAGCATTTTCGAAACCTCATTGGCCAGAGTCTGTCTCCCGTCGCGGAAATAGACATTGACGCGGTACCTAGCATTCTCGTCAAACCTTTTTTGACCTTGTTGCGCCTCTGTTTCCACAGTCTTCACGCTAGCGCTATATGCGTTTAATGCTCCGTCACCTGTCGTTGTCTGCCGAGCCAGTTCGGCAACTAGCTTCTCCAACTCTCCCAGCTTCAATTTGAGCACATCGATTTCTCTCGAAACAAGTCCCTGTACATGGCCTGCTTCTCTTTCAAGATCTTGACGCAACGCAAGTAGTTGTGCGCCGAGGTCAATCGCATCCTTCTTTGTTCTCGCTGCAGCTTCTGCTGCCTCGGTGGCCTGTACCCTTGCCTCGGTCCCCGCTTTGATCGTATCGGTCATCACGTTATCTGCGGTTCTCTGAATGCGTTCAATCTCTCTCTTGACATTTTCGTCCACAATCTCTCGTATAAGGCTTTTTGCACCGAAGAGAGCGACCACAGATATGATCAATGGTATTATGATACTTAAAGGCCACACCTTTCGTTTCGCCCATCCCTCAAGCTCCTGCCTTGTGTGATCAAGGCACTGAATGCGCTTGAGTTCATTGTACTTCTCGGTTAACTCTGCTGTGACACTATTCGCTCCTTGTTGAGTGTTCTGATTCTGACTCAGAGGCTCCTGTTCGTCAGACTGCCCTATGCCTTTTTCCTTCGGGGGCTTTGTCGTTCTGTCGCCAGCCGAATTTCTCATCGGTAGATCCTGTTGCTTTGGCTGCATTTGTTGGGCTCCCAAAAGGTCGTCACGCGCACTGCCGGCTTATGCCAAGCTTAACGCCAGCCCGATAATCGTAGCCGGGTACGCCATGGGAAATCCCCATGTAGTGTTACGATCAACCATTTTCCAAGTACGTTCCATTCGTATACTCAGTTTTCTAACAGATTCCCCACGGGTGCAACTACTACTCCAGCATTCGGAGCCGGTCGAGAGCTCCTTCGGAGAGGGACCAGAACCAACCTTTAGGATCCCAGCAGCGCGCATAGGTGTATCTGGCAGTATCCTTATACACTTTCACTGCGTTTTCCTTCTGGCCCTCGGACTCGAGAGACCTGCCCTTTATGTACAGACACGTGGCTACATCATTCAGGAGACCACGTTCTAATATGATTTGTCTTTCTCGATTTGAGACTGCCCCTACGGGCGGCAAAGGAACCTTCTTGGCTACGAGTTTTTCTTGTTCCCTCATTGCATTGCCGAGGAACTCGTTGATGCACTTGTCTGCTAACTCGATTGCAGACTTGTAGTCGCTCCTGTTATATGCTTCCCACGCTTGGTTCGTAAGTACTGTATTCAAATCTCCGTTCGGTGTTTGTTCAGTGCGGTCGCCCGGACCGGCACAAGAGAGTCCAAGCATTGATATACACAGCAATAGCAAAATCCTGCGCGCTATCCATTTCATGATTTATTCCTTTCACAGTTAACGTATCTTCAATGATTTTTGTCCAACCAAGAACACGATACCAACTATGCTTACGAGTATCATCGATACCATTCACCTATGCTGAGGCTGACTCCAATGCGTAAATCATAATCTGGTACGGAAGATGGCGCCGAATCACGATAATAAGACGCTACGCCAAGGTACTCTGCATAAACGACGAATCGGGTTAGCCAGTTCGATTCGTTTTCTCTTTCATAAAGCCGGGGCGCAAATCGGATGCCTCCACCCAGCCAAAGTCTATTTTCCCAGTAATAACTTCTGTTTTCGGTAAGGGAACTTTCTAAAGTCAAGTAAGGAGTAAAGTTTGAAAGATGACCCGCTTTCGTTTTCCTTAATCCGACACGTACAGCGTTGCCGAGAATCAGGCTGTCGTAATCCTTGTCGAACTCATTGGCCGATTGCCAGAACAGCCCCGACCATATTTCCGCCCACTGTGGTTTAGATGTATCGTTCACATACAAAGCTTTCCAATAATCAGCGCCGGCGCGAAACTGCTCATCAGGACGCCAGACGTTCTCCGAGCCCCAATAGTCCATTCGGTTATGCTCAGCGAACAGCCGGACAGGCCCTAAAATATTAGCCGCTTTCTCGTTTTCTTTTCTAAAATTAGCAGCGCTGAAAGGATACACTTGAACGCCGAAGCCGGGCTGAGCCAGCCAGGCGTTTTCCCATGCCTGGGAGTGATCGCTCGTTAGTCCTGCGAAACGGATATAAGGCCCCCAGGAAAATTCCCTGCGATTCGGGGGCATCCATAACTCCAGACGGCTGTCTCCCTGAGAGATGATGGTATGGTGTCCAGACTCGTAGAAGTTCGTGTTGCGATAGGAAGAATCAAGATTAGCAGAGACAGTAAACCAATCAGACAATTTCGAGTCACGGCCGTTTTGGGAGGTCACCTTTTCTTGAGAATATAAGCTTTTATCCCCATCGTCCGAAATCGCCGGTTGGCTCACATCCGAAAATTGACTAAACCATCTGTTCCAGTCGAGAGTGGATGAGAAACCAGAAGGTAGCCCATAGAAAAAGGAACTTATGACAAATACAAACAAAAACCTGCCGAAGTGTTTCTTGTCGACTGACATTTGCTCACACCTCACAATGAATGTTTCAAAACATAATCCGCTATTTCACAGAGCCACAGATAAGACAAAAAGACAATGATCGTGTTCTTAGTCCTCAAGATAAGGACCCTATTTGCAGATGGCAATCCTGCTGGCCAATTCCAGGAAGAATCCGTCTATTGTCATCCGCCCGCAAAGTGCTATTAAACACATGTGAAGTCAGTGCAATAGTCACCAACGTATCACCAAAGCTTATCTTGCTCCCTATTACCAAGCGATTCTATAAACTCCATCGTATTGAAGTCAATTGTGGTGACTACGTATTTTTCAGCCTTTTTAAGATTTTTTCCTATGCGCATTGCGTCCTATTTCATCTTTCACGAAGCACTCTCACGACACACATTTGCCCTTTTATAGATTAAAGCGTTAACCAATGTGGAAATGTTGATGGAATAATTGGAAAATTTTAGAAAAGAGATCGAAAAAACAGAATGCAGAAGCCAGAAGACAGGATACAGGAGGATGGGCTAAGACCTATATCTCTTTGTTATATAATGTTTTAGATCGCCTTGGAGGTTGGATATCCGGTTGATCTTGTTATCCTGTCGAAAATTAAAAAATTCTGACGGGATTACCGGATTGAAGAAGACGAACATCGAATACTGAATATTGAATATCCAATCCTTCGACGTTGCTCAGGACAAGTTTGAAGGAGAAAATCTGCGTTAATCGGCGTTCATCAGCGGTTTTACTCGTATTTCGTCTGTGGAATCTGGGGAATCCGTGGCTATTTTCGACTGGATAACAGAGCTTGTCTTGAGCAAGGCCGAAAGGATCGACCGGATAAATATAATTCAATCATGTAAATCATGTAATCCCGTCTAAAAAATTAGAAATAGTTGTTGCGATAGAGATTTTGGTCGATATAATGATTTGTATGGGTAAGAACGATACAACTTATTCAGTCATTCAGGCCGTCTTAGGTTCTCTCGACAAGCTCGAGACATGCTTACACGCTCTGCTCCTGCGCCGGTAGGCGCAGAAAAAACCCCCTCTAAAAACTCGTTCTATTGCCCTTGACCACGAAATTTCGCGGATTTCGTCCAATTTTTGCTTTTATTTGCGTCCGTTCGTGGCTATTTGTGGCCCTTGTCATTGATTACTTATTATTGATTATTGACGATTGTCTCTGTGAACGCTGTGTTCTCTGTGGCAAGAAAAGGAGAAAAAGAAAATGTCCAAAGAAAAAGTTGAGATATTCGATACGACGTTGCGTGACGGCGAGCAAGCGGCCGGGACGCGGTTGGGGGCGAGAGAAAAAATCGAGATCGCCCGTCAACTGGTCCGGCTGAACGTCGATATCATCGAGGCCGGGTTCCCCGCGTCGTCGCCGGAGGATTTCGAGGCTGTGCGTATGATCTCCGAGCAGATCGAAGGCCCCGTCATCTGCGGCTTGACCCGGGCGCGGATCGACGATATCGAGGCCTGCCGGAAGGCGCTCGCCAAGGCTAAGCGGCCGCGGATTCATACCGGGATCGGCGTTTCGGAAATTCACATTGCGGGTAAATTCGCCGACGAAAAGTACGGCAAGACGATGGGCGAGAAGCAAGCAAGGATTTTAAAAATGGCCGTCGAGGCGGTCAAGCATACCGCCCAATACATCAATGATATCGAGTTTTACGCCGAGGACTCCGGCCGGGCCGATAGGAAGTTTTTATACGAAATTCTGGAGGCCGTGATCGACGCCGGGGCGACGGTGCTCAACATCCCCGATACGACGGGCTATGCGATCCCCGAGCAGTGGGGCGCGCTGATCCGCGATATCCGCGCCAACGTGCCGAATATCGACAAGGCGACGATCAGCGTGCATTGCCACAACGACTTGGGCATGGCCGTGGCGAATTCGCTGGCCGGGGTGAAAAACGGCGCCCGCCAGGTCGAGGGGACGATCAACGGCGTGGGCGAGCGGGCCGGCAACGCCGCCATTGAAGAGGTCGTCATGGCGATCCACACCCGGCGGGATTTCTTCGACGAGGTCGAGACGAACATCAACACGCGCGAGTTTTATCGCACCAGTCGGATGGTGTCGGACATGTTGGGCATGCCCGTCCCGGCTAACAAGGCAGTCGTAGGCCACAATGCGTTCGCGCACAGTTCCGGCATCCACGTGGACGGATTCCTCAAGAAGCGCGAGACGTACGAGATTATGCGGCCCGAGGATATCGGCTTCGACGAGAGCCGCGTGGTGCTGACGGCGCGGACGGGCCGGCACGGCTTGCGACATCGGCTCGAAGAAATGGGCTACAAGCTGTCCAAGGAAGAATTGGATAAGACATACGGGCGGTTCCTGTCCGTGGCGGATAAGAAAACGGAGGTCTTCGATGAGGATCTCGTGGCGATTATCAGCGACGAGATTCATGCGATCGAGCATATTTTCGAGCTGGAGTATCTGCACGTTGCCAGCGGGACGGGCACGCTGCCGACCGCGAGCGTTAAGATGAAAACAAAAGACGGGATGAGGCAGGCCGCGGCGTGCGGCGATGGGCCGGTCGATGCGGCGTACGAGGCGATCCGGGAGGCGACGGGTTTGTCGCCGAAGCTGGAGAATTATTCGATCCGCGCCGTCACGGGCGGCAAAGACGCGCTCGGTGAAGCGACGGTCCGCATCAAGGAGAACGGGCGAACATTCGTCGGCCGGGGCATCTCGACGGACATTATCGAAGCCTCGGCGAAGGCGTACGTCGATGCGATCAACCGAATGGTCACCGCCCAACGTGTTTCGGCGGAAACTCGAAAATCGAAATCCTAAATTCGAAACAAATACAAATGACCAAAATTCAAAGTTCAAAACAATACGATCTGGAAGATCGGACATTTGCCTTCGCACGTGATGTTTTGAGTCTTTGATATTTGAAAATTATTATTTGTTTCGGATTTCGATATTCGAACTTCGGATTTAGCAATAGGTCAGGATATTTGAAAGAAGAGGTCAATAATTATGGGAATGACGATAACGGAAAAGATTTTAACCAGAGCGGCGGGTAAGGAGAAGGTTTCGCCGGGCGAATTAGTGGATGCGAAGATTGACGTGGTGATGTGTCACGATGTGACGACGCCGCCGGCGATTTTGATGCTGCAAGAGCGCGGGATCGACACGGTGTTCGACCGGGAGAAGATCGTGGTGACGCCGGACCATTTTCAGCCGGCCAAGGATATCAAGAGCGCCGAACTGCACAAGCGGCTGCACAACTGGGCCGTACACCACAATATCAAATACTATTACAAGCTCGGACGCGCGGGCGTCTGTCACGCGCTGTTGCCCGAGCAGGGACATATCCGTCCCGGCGAAGTGATCGTCGGCTCGGACTCGCATACGTGCACGTACGGTGCCTTCGCGGCATTCAGCACGGGGATCGGCTCGACCGACGCCGCTGCGGCTATCGCGACGGGGCAGTTGTGGTTCAAAGTCCCGGCGTCGATCAAGTTCGTCCTTAACGGTTCGCTCGGACCGGGCGTTTATAGTAAGGATGTGATCCTAACCGTCATCGCTCGGATCGGTACGGACGGTGCGCTGTACAAGGCGATGGAATTCGTCGGCCCGGCGTTAGCCGAAATGTCGATGGAAGCGCGAATGACCATCACGAATATGGCGATCGAGGCCGGAGCCAAGAGCGGCATTATCGGCTTTGACGAGGTTACGAAGCAATACCTCGACGAGCATCTAAAGGATAAGAAAGAATACACTGTTTACGAATCCGACGAGGACGCTGAGTATATCGCAACCGAAGAATTCGACTGTTCGGCCATCGAGCCGATGGTGGCCAAACCGCACCTGCCCAGCGGGGGCGTTCCAGTCGGCCAATGCGCGGGCATGGCGATGGACCAGGCGTATATCGGAAGCTGCACGAACGGGCGGATCGAGGACCTGCGCATCGCCGCGAAGATAATGAAGGACAAACAGGTCGCCATCCGCACGTTAATCGTCCCGGCTACGCCCGAAATCTGGAAACAGGCCAAGGACGAAGGCTTGTTCGATATCTTTTATGACGCCGGGTGCGTGATCGCGGCGCCGACGTGCGGCGCGTGCCTGGGCGGCTTCATGGGCATCCTCGCGGCGGGCGAGAAGTGCATCAGCACGACGAACCGCAACTTCGTCGGCCGAATGGGCGATCCGAAAAGCGAAGTCTATCTGGCCAGCCCCGCCACCGCCGCGGCCAGTGCCGTGGAAGGAAAGATAACCGATTGCAGGAAATACCTGTAAGAAATTAAAAGATCAAAAATCAAAATGCAAAATGACAAATTAAAATTTAAAAAGGACTTCAAAAAGAGGCTTTATACCTTCACGTTGAAACTCATCGAGTTCTTGGACAAATTACCGAACGATAACGTTTCACGAAGAATCGGCGATCAATTGCTGAGGAGTGGAACGAGCATTATCGGCAACTACATCGAAGGCCAGGCGGCCAGCAGCAAACGGGATTTCGCGAATTACTTTAACACATCCTTGAAATCGGCAAATGAAAGTAAGCTCTGGCTTGCCCTGTTAAGAGACAGCGGAAGAGCAAAAGCTGAAGATGTCTATTGGTTTCTGAGCGAGTTGGACGAGATAGCGAAGATATTTGGCTCAAGTATATTAACACTCAAGGGAAAGAAGTCATTTTGATTTTTGATATGTCATTTTACTTTTTGCATTTTGATATTTAATTTTAACGGTAATTATATTGAGAATTTGTGAGCTAAGGAGTTTAGCAATGAATAAAGCACACGTTTACAAACGCGACCACATCAATACAGACGAAATCATCCCGGCTAGGTATTTGAATACGGACGACCGGGCCGAATTGGCGAAGCATTGTATGGAGGATTTGGATAAGGACTTCGTAAACAACGTCGAGGAAGGCGACGTGATTGTAGCTGGGGAGGATTTCGGCTGCGGCTCCTCGCGCGAGCACGCGGTCTGGGCGATTCACGGCGCGGGCGTTCAGACGGTGATCGCCAAATCCTTCGCCCGCATCTTCTATCGCAACGCCATCAATAACGGCTTCTACCTCGTCGAATCGCAAGACGCACTCGAAAAAATCAACGACGGCGACGAGTTGGACATCGACTACAAAAACGGCACGATCACAAACAAAACCGCCGGGACGGAGATCAGCTTCAATCCGCTGCCCGACTTCGCCCTCGACATCATCAACGACGGCGGCTTGCTGGAACACATAACAAAAAGTAAAAAATAAAAAGTTAGAAGGTAAAAAAGCAACCGCAGATTTCGCAGAATAGCACGTATATTATTGCTTGGTTTACTATATAATACATGACAAACAGACACTGTTTTGATACAATAGAATCTGTGGAATTTGCCAGAATAAAGAGCACTTAGGAGAGAGTTGGAGACTTATCAATGAGAAAGAAAAAAGCAGTTGCTGTTCTCATCTTTTTCTACTTCTCTGCGGGTGTAACGGGTAAAATTGTCGTTCAAAGGAGAACTCTGAATGAGCAGAGTGAACGTCAATAAGAAAGTATTACGCTGGGCAGTGAGTCGATCTGGGCATGAACTGGACGATCTTGAACAGAAATTTCCGAAGATCCACCAGTGGGCAAATGAAGAAAGCCAACCGACATTGCGACAATTGGAATTGCTCGCAAAAGCTACATTGACGCCGCTTGGATTCTTTTTCCTCGCAGAACCGCCTGAGGAACGCTTGCCGATCCCGCATTTCCGGACGATTCGAAATGAAACTCCCGCCAAGTCAAGCCCTGATCTCCTTGAGTCTGTTCAGATCATGCAACGGCGACAAGCCTGGATGCGCGAATTCCTGATAGAACAAGGGCAAGACAAACTTCATTTCGTTGGATCCTCGCGAGGCAAAGAAGAACCGAGACTCATCGTACAACGCATATTGGAAATTTTGGGCCTCGACGTGGGTTGGGCGGCAGAAGAACAGACTTGGACGGACGCTCTACATACGATGCGCCAAGCTATTGAGGACGCTGGAATACTGGTTGTTGTGAATGGTATTATTGGTAATAATACACGCCGCAAGCTCGATCCAAACGAATTCAGAGGCTTTGTGTTAGTAGATGATTATGCTCCATTGGTATTCATTAATGGCGCTGATGGTAAAGCCGCTCAAATGTTCACTCTCGCGCATGAGTTGGCACACGTGTTCTACGGAAGCAGCGCTGCATTCGATTTGCGTGAAATGCAACCAGCAGATGATCCGATGGAAAAAATGTGCAATCGCGTAGCAGCGGAATTCCTGGTTCCGGAACGCGAGTTACGTCAGATATGGCCATCTGTCAGACAGGATTCGGAACCGTTTCAGACCATTGCACGTCGGTTCAAAGTTAGTGCGCTCGTTGCAGCCCGCAGAGCGTTGGACACGAACCATATCAATAGAAGCACTTTTTTGAACTTCTATCGAGCTTACCAGAACGATGAACGCCGCTCGGCCTCGGATCGCTCACCAGGTGGCGATTTTTACGCCAATCAGAATCTTCGTATTGGTCAGCGGTTTGCTTCGGCTGTAATTAGAGCAGCCAAAGAAGGTAAATTGCTATACTCCGAAGCCTATCGGTTGACGGGATTATACGGAAAAACGTTCGATCACTACGCCGCCTCTCTCGGATTTGGAGAGGTGTAGGGATGGATGGCGTCGCTTATGTTCTTGATACCAACGTTTTTGTTGAAGCGGCACGACGTTATTATGCATTTGATCTGGCCCCTCCATTCTGGGAAAATTTGATTCAATATGCAGCGAAGGGACGGATTTGCAGCATCGATCGTGTCAAACAGGAACTTGAACGGGGCAAAGACGAACTGGCAACATGGGCAACATCTCAGTTCAATGATGCATTTGCTTCGACGGATGAAGAAGATGTCATTGAGGCTTATAGTGAAGTCATGAGATGGGTACAAGCCCAAGACCAATTTTTAGATGCGGCCAAGACAAACTTCGCTTCCGTTGCCGATGGTTGGTTAGTGGCCTACGCTAAAGCCAGGGAGCATATCGTGGTCACTCATGAACTTCCGGCCGCCGATGCAAGAAAAAAGGTTCCTATCCC
>JAFGTG010000596.1 GCA_016934255.1 Sedimentisphaerales bacterium | reverse complement strand
GTCAGAGACGCTTCCGAATTCCCCACGCCGGCCTCGTTGAGGTACAGTAACGGCATAGATTGGGCGCCTCCATGGACGATCGTCTGTTCGGCGTACGGAGGCAAAAGATAGCCGACTTGTGCGCCGTTATCGGCGATACCGTAGCCGTCGATCCAGCTTTGCCAGATGGCCTGCCCGGCGGCATCGTCGTCGGTGTAGCTCTCGAAGTCTTCCACAAGCAGGAAGCCGCCCGTCGTAAAGCTCCAAACCGGGCCTTTGACCGGACCGGTACTATAAACGGCATCCACGCGCCAGTAGTACGTCGTATTCCAGGCGAGCGATCCCGTATCGTAGTTTTCCGCACCGAGGGCCCGGCTGCCTTTATACTCCGTCGAACCGGCATCGGCACTTCGGACGGCGTCTTTATCGAGTCCGAGATAGACTTGATGCGATGTAGCGTTGGTCGCCGGTGTCCAGGTCAGCGTCGGAGCGGGCGAAACTTCCGTGGCCCCGTTCGCGGGCAGAGGACTTCCGACTGCGCCCGGTGTCGTAAAGGTCCAAGTGTCGCCTTTATGCGTCTGGAGAGCATCGAACTCATCAACGCGCCAGCAATAAACCTTCTCTTCCTCGATCGATCCTGGTTTGTAGCTTGTGACGCCGATCATCATTCCACCGACGGCATCGTTTACGGTATCGTAATCGTCGCCAAAATAAACGGTATGTAATTTAGCGCCGTAGCCCGGGGTCCAGGAAAGCGCGGCGTCCAAGGCCTCGATTCCGGCGCCGTCGGCCGGGTTGGGATTGTAGGCTTTCTTAGGCGGAACAGTGAAGCTCCAGACGTCGCCTTTATGCTTTGTGCCGTTGGCTTCGATTTCATCAATTCGCCAGTAGTAGGTTGTGCCGGGAACGAGACCTTCCGGATACGGGAATCCGACAAAGCCCACTAAATAATCCGTGGCCACCTGGTTGATCCGGAACGTGTCCCCCGTGCCGGCCTCGACCTCGTCATAGTTCTCTCCGAAATAGACATCGTGCGAAGCCGCCGTGGCGCCCGGCGACCACGTGAGGGTCGCCCATGTATCCATGTGGTAAGACCCGTCGGCGGGGCTGATACAACTGGCCTTTGTGATAATGAATTCCGCCAAACGCATCACGTCCTCGGGATCCGCCAGACCTCCCGTATCATATAAGCGGACGAATCCACGAAACCTGTCGCCCGGCAGAAAATGTTTAACCCAGGCCGCGGCGCTTCCGCTGCTGATCGTTGCTAAAACGGTCAAATTGCTCGTGATCGTGGGAGAAGTGGGCCTTTGAGATTCCCATGTCTGGGTTAATCCCCATTCGATTCCAGCCTCGGTGAATTCCACCACGTCGTAGGAATCGTTCGGCCCGCTGGAGGCATTGAAGCCCAAGACTCCGGTGGCCCCGGCGCTTCCCCACGTAACCATGGTCCCATCCGAAGCGCCCTGGTAATAGAAAGGCCAGTCCGCATACCAGATCACTTTACCGCCCGCATCCAGATACCGTCGAATCGTACAATTTACCGTCATCGACTCTCCGACCGTATTGGGTACCACGTCCTTGCAGAATACAACGACACTTAAGGCTCGATCGGCGATATGGGCGTCCATCCATGTTTTGAGTTGGGCTGCATTGAGAATCGTATAGCCGGCGGCTTGTAAAGCATCTCGCATCCCCTCGCCGCCTCCGCCCCAGGCCCCGGGATACGCTCCGTCCCAATAGGCGGCGCGGTCCCAGGCAATGTCCTGGGCGTAGCCGTTCGACAACCCCAGTACGACCGTCAGAATGATGAGGCGTAACAGTTTCCGCCGTAAGGCGTCCCAAATTGGATTACACATAGGTATCCTCCTTACAAATAAAATGACAAATTAATAATGATTGGACTCTCATTACACGTTCTGATTTGATTCGTTTAAGGATTTGATCGTATCGATTCGACGCCACCTCCTTTCTTTGAGACCCGTCAATTCGGATTTGATCAACTGTCGGTAGAAGCTACACCCTACCCGCTATCTCCTGGAGAGTGCTCACAAAGCCGCATATAAATCCCGTCTATAAGAAGGCCGACACTCCCCGGAGACCGGTTCATCCGGCACAAACTCTACCAATTTCCTCTATACCAGATTCGCCGGCGCCGGTCAAGAAAAATCCCGCCTGTCATGCGTGCAAAAACAGAAAGTGGCTGAATCCTCTTGTCCAAAATGATTCGGTTCGGTTATCATGGCCGTATTGAATGTGAATCGTTATTGATAAATAATACAGAATCGAGGACAAATATGGGCGTTCTTTGGGAAGTGGTACAAACCGGTTTAATGTACGGCCAAAAACGAAAGTCCGACACGATTGAGGATCGCGTTCAGGCCCTCGAGGACCAGCTTCAATTGACGCAAAACACGTTGCGAAACCTCGTCAAAAAGATCGAGGAAATCCACGGTCTCGACATCGACGGCGACGGCAAAGTCGGATAGCCGCCCGCATAGATAGAATTAAAACCTGTGTTGTATGGAATCGTACCGTACCTTGACACGCGTATATTTCCATTTACGATGTTTGATTGTTATTCAATATTATTCCATCATTATTTTTTACGATTGCAACGCTTATGAAAACCATCAGAGATGAATCAATTCGTAAAATCCTGTTGTCCATTCCGGCTTTCGGACTGGTGATGTTTATGTGCTTCCAATGTTATGCCGGCTCTGAGCCTTCGGATGGTGTCAATGCCCAACAACTTATCACCCGCGCCGGTAACGCCGAAGATGAGCAGGTTCGATTTCACTTGCTACAGCAAACATCGTTATTACCTGGCCTCGATCCGACGATCAAGAAAGATCTGGACGCTCTCTTGCCCATCCTCGATTTTTGGGCGAATAAAACCTATCGGCCCCCTGAGCCGCGCCGGCGCGCCGCGGAGAACGGTTTTCTGTGCGGTTTCTTTGTCGGCAAGGTGCGGCCGGATAGGTACTGTTTACCGCAGATTGCGGAAACATCCCCTCTTTACCCCATCTGGTGCATGTACCGGGGGCGAATGCTTATTCATCAAGTGATTCAGTCCGGCAATCTGCGTAGTTCAGCAGAATTACGAGAAGCCTACTGCGGCCAGGCCCGACGACTTTTAAGCATTGCCCGCGAGGCTTATCCCAAGAACCGCATCATCCGCATGTACCTGGATGAGCCTTTAATGGGATGGCCGCGTGAGATTCAAGCTGATCCGCAAGCTCCCGAATGGGCTAACTTTCAGCGGGAGGGTCTGGAGAAACTGGCCGACATCGTTCACTGGTGGATCGATCACCAGCAGCTTGAAAACGGCGAGTTCGGCGGCGGCTGGGGCGATGATTGCGAGATGTGGCGCTGGTGGGCGCCCGTGATGATCGCGTTTGAAGATCCAAGGATTACCGAGGGTCAGGAGCGATTCTCGAACGGGCTTTTCGGACAACGTCACATGCAACACGGCTATACCGAATACATGAGCGACGTCGAGCATACCGCCGAGGACAGCAAGGATACGATTACTCCCATGCTGCACTTACGCCCGGAGGATCCGCTGTGGGGGCGACGGGCTTTGCGCATCGCCCAGCTCATGCAGGAACTCTGGACGGGTACCAACCTCCGCGGGACGCTACAGTTCAAGGGGACGTATTTTAATGCCCTTGAGGTCCATTCCGATCCGCGCCGGGCCTGCGATACCGTTTGGCATCCGGGGGCAGTGCAGCCAACCCTCATTTATTGGTTGCGCACGCGTGATCCCGGACTCACCCGCTTGTTTTCGTCGTGGATGGATACCTGGGTCGATGTCACGGCCCGGTCCGAACGAGGCAAGCCGCACGGTGTGATACCCAGCGCGATCCATTGGCCCGAAGGCCATGCCGGGGGGCTGGACGAGCCGTGGTACAAACCCAACATCGACAGTCAGGCCCATCTCTATGATTGGCCCGGCAATATGACGATGATAACCAGCACTTTGTTATTGACCTATCACATAACCGGCGATGAAAAGTATCTGCAACCGATCCATTCCATGGCGCAAATTCGCCGGGCCTATCGAGAGAATCCACAGAAGGCACAACCCTCACCCGGCAGCCTGAATTGGTGCGCTGCGCGAATGGGATTCCTGTCGGAAACCCTGGCGAAATATCGCGCCATCACCCAGGATACGCAATATGACGATTTGCTTCTTCGCGAAGCGAGCGGCTATGCGATGTTCCGAATCTCCGGCCGGTTAAATAGACTGACGCAGGATCTGCTGAACAATGCCCGGGCCTTGCGAATGAACTGGCCGGGATACACGAGCGAAGTGCGCTGGACCGACCGGGTGTTGAGTTTCACGTCTAACTATCTAAACGACTACGCCAAACCGGCCTTACCTAATCCCAATCCAGCTTTGCTGTATGCCTGCGCCACCGGGGATATGGGGCGGCTGGATTATTTTCCCCTCAATGCCGTGCGCTGGCTGACACCTCCCCGCGACATCGCGGCTTTGGTCACATCGACCGGAACCGATCACCTGCATGCTGAATTGTATCATTTCGGCGATCAACCGAGAGAGATGGCTGCTGAGTTATATATGCTGGACGTTGGATCTTATAGCTTGGTTATTAAAGAATCCGGGCGCACCTTGTTTCAGCGAGACTTTAATGTTACCGGTCCGAGGAGTAGAATAGCGTTCACACTGCCCTCGAGGCGTTTATGCCGGTTGCGGATTGATCCACAGTAATATCAAAATGCCTTTGGAAAATCAAAATTCAAAGTGCAAAATGTAAAATTAAGGAAGTCATCCACCAAAGGCGGATTCCACAATTTTAAGTTTTGATCTTTAATTTTTACATTTTCCTTTGTCGTAATCGATTATCGAATGAGCGTCGGCTGGCAGACCGCTCCTCGGAAGGGAGTGACCCGTCCGCAATTCTTGCAGGAGTATTTCATCTTGGCCACCATGGGCGAGCACACGTGCCGGGGATCGCCGGTCGTCGCGCCGCAATATTCACAGATGTAGGTTTCTTCGGCCCTGGCGGGCGAGCAGAGATGGGAGCGGGTCTTCGTAACCTTCCCGCATGAGGAACACGTATAGACGGTTGCCTTTTTCGGCTTTGCGGCTGTGGCTTTTTTCTTTTTTATGGTCTTGGCCATAAGTAATCTCCTTATCCGTTATTATTAAGGTCGATAGTATTTTATCTTCTTTGAGATACTTTTAAAGTTAGAAGATGTTCTCTGAAAAAGTGAACGGACAGTGGACAATCACTATTCGAGAGGAATCATTGGGGCCGTGGGGCTGTTGAAAAGCCTCATTTTCCTTGTTTATTACAACATAGCAAAAGGAGTACGTCATGGCCCAATTAACGATCGTTGCGAATATCAAAGCCAAGGCCGACAAAATGGATCTGGTGAAGGCCGAGCTTGAAAAGCTGATTGATATCACCCGTGCCGGAGAGGGCTGCATCAATTACGATTTGCACCAGGACAATGAAAATCCCGCTCATTTCCTGTTCAACGAAAACTGGGAATCTCGCGAACGTTGGCAGAAGCCTATGGGCAGTAGGCACCTGCAGGACGACGTGGCCGCAACCCAAGGCGCAGTCGAGGAATTTACGGTCAATGAAATGACGAAAATAGCGTAAACAAATTAGAACATTTACTTCGGACGGGAGGATGAGCATCGATGATGCTGAGAATATCATACTTATTTCTTTTATATTAAGTTAAATATCTAATTATATTATATGGGTGGTTGACTCTCGTTGGTTCTTTCTGCTCTTATTCACGATTTTCCTGAAGAAAACCCGGACAACCAGTTGATCGCGTCCTTTTGATTGGGAAAGATTTTCAAATGAATCCCACGGTTGAACGCCACATTTTCGACAAAACGGGCTTCCGATATTTGTTCTTGGCGAACGATAACCGCGATATGAACGTCCGAGCTGAACTCGGATCCATACTCGGTCGTAAATTGGTGTTGATCGATAACCGATATTTTTTTCTCCGCCCGGGTTTCATCGACGAGAATCCGGTTACACAGATGAGCCGCTAAGACTTCGCGTAGCTCCTTTCGGGCGAGCCGCGCTTCGTCGATATGCACCTCGCCCGAATACACGAGAAAAACGCAGTTATTGTCTTTCTGAAAGCGGATTCGATACGTCATAATAAACCCCTTTCAAATCGAAAAAGCGCAACTATGCCCAATAATGATCTTTATGATTCCCGCATATGAACCGATACCTGTTTCGATGGAAACTTGTATCGTTTCCAAGAACAAATTATTCAGCCTTATGGAATTTTATATCAAGTCATGGCGAATTTGTCAATTGTGGTAACTACGTATTTCTAACCCCCAATTTTGTTCGCATGACATAACTCATGTTATTCCTTTTTTTCGATTATATCTCATATCCATAAGCGTCGTACAGCCCAAACAAAGCAGAAGGTCGTGTTCCGATCGATTTTCGGCTTGCAGGATCATTGGTATCGCTTTATAATCACGGTTTTATCAAAATGAAACTTTTTCAATGCCCGATGCTTGAAATCGGCGAAAAACAAGCATCGAGCATCCGGGACCGAGTATGTTTGAGTCATTAACGGAAAAATTTAATTCGGTGTTCCGGTCGCTGTCCGGCCGGGGCAGGATTACCGAGGCGAACATCTCGGACGCCATGCGCGAGGTCCGTAAAGCCCTCCTGGAAGCAGACGTCAACTACGCCGTCGTCAAGCAGTTCTGTAAAGACGTCACGAATGCCGCCCTCGGCGCCGAGGTCATCAAAAGCCTCCATCCCGGCCAGGTCATGATCAAAATCGTCAGCGATGAGCTGACCAAGCTCATGGGGCCGGTCGATACCCGCATTTATTACGTCTCGCCGGGGCCGACGGTGATTATGCTGGCTGGCCTGCAAGGATGCGGTAAAACAACGACCGCCGCCAAGCTCGGTAAGTACATCCTCTCCGCCGGCCGGAAACCGCTTCTGGTCGCCGACGATCTGCAAAGACCCGCGGCTATCGAACAATTACAGGTTCTGGGCGAGCAGGTCGGCATCGACGTTTACAGCGAGGAAAGCAAAAATTCCGTCAAGGTGGCAAAGAACGCCCTTAAATACGCACGCGAGCAGGGCCATCAGGTCGTCATACTCGACACGGCGGGCCGACTGCACATCGACCAGGATATGATGAACGAGGTCGCCGACGTGGCTAAGGCGACGACCCCGCACCAGATATACCTCGTTTGCGACGCCATGACCGGCCAGGACGCCGTCAATTCCGCCAAGGAATTCAACGAGCGGCTCGAATTGGACGGCGTCATTCTAACCAAGCTCGACGGCGACGCCCGCGGCGGCGCGGCGTTAAGCGTTAAGGCCGTTACCGGCAAGCCCATTAAGTTCATCGGCATCGGTGAGAAGCTCGACACGATCGAGGAATTCCATCCGGACCGGATGGCCGGACGAATTTTAGGTATGGGCGACGTCGTGACGCTGGTCGAGAAGGCTCAGGAGCAGTTCGACCAGGAAGAAGCCGTCAAGATGCAGAAGAAGATGGCTAAGGGCAGCTTCGGCTTCGACGATTTCCTCAAGCAGATGCAGGCCGTCAAGAAGATGGGCGGCATTAAGGATATGCTCAAGATGATGCCGGGGATGGGCGGCCAGGTCGAAGATTTGGACCTCGACGGCGCCGAAATCGGGCAGATGGAAGCGATTGTGCACTCGATGACGCCTCAGGAACGGCGCGACCCGGACCTGATCGAATCGTCGAGGCGACGGCGGATCGCCGCCGGGGC
>JAFGTG010000595.1 GCA_016934255.1 Sedimentisphaerales bacterium | reverse complement strand
CCGCTGCCGAAGAAATACACCCGTTTTTCAGCCATTCTAAAAATCTCCTATTCTGTAAATTTTCAAATCACATCAATCGCAAATTGGCAATCGTAAATCGCAGATATATACTCCCTTCCACCCCGCCTGTCAACACCAAAACCCACTACGTCGCAAGATTATTCACTTCTCCGCTCAAAGCGGACTCCAGACGACAGACGACAGACCACAGACAGCAGACCTCAGACGATAGACGACGGACGAGAGATGCCGGATGCTCGTCATTCCTGCGAAGGCAGGAATCCAGCTTCCTTAAACGCAATACGCAATACGCTAAACGCAATACGACACATAATGGACGAATTGAGTCGTCAAATCCGAAGCTCTAAACCCGAAATCCTAAACAAACCCTAATCATCGAATGACCAAAGGCTCAAACGTAGCGTTTTGGAAATTTGAGATTGTTGTTTGGATATTGTTTCGTATTTAGGATTTATTGTTTATTGCGTCCTTTATATTGCAGAGCAATCAAAATGACGATATGATGGATATACTTTTAGTTTGTGCAACATTAATACTGGATCGCAATATGATTTCTTCAAATCTCATAGAAACGGTAAGGGCCTGTGCGAAGGACTTCGGCGTCAAGAGTGTATGGCTGTTCGGCTCGGCTCTTGATGACGAGGATCGGGCGACGGATATCGATCTGGCCGTCGAGGGGCTGGTTCCTGAAAAATTCTTCGATTTTTACGGCCGTCTCTTCTTCGAACTGCCCAAGCCGGTCGATCTGATCGACCTGGAACAGGAACAGCCGATTGCCGCCATCGTCCGGTCGAGAGGAGTGCGCATCTATGAGCGCTGAATCGGATTATATCCGTGCCGAACGCGATAATATCCTACGCACCATAAGTATGATTGAGGATTTGACATCTCAGGAAGAACTCACAATCTACGAAACAATCGCACTGGGCAAACTCTTACAAGATATTTATACGGGCATCGAACGAATCCTCCGCAGCAAATTAGGAACGCACGACATCAAAATTCCCAAAACGGAAAGCTGGCACAAAGAGCTTCTTCTGGCGTCTCACCAGAAATCCATCATATCCAAAAACCAGTTTGATGCCTTTCGGAAACTGCTTGTTTTTCGTCATATGCAGATCCACGGTTACGGCTACATGCTGGACGAACAAAGGCTCCGCGAACTAGCCGGGCCGGTCCCCGAAGTCTGCAAGGATTTCCTCGACAACATTTCATAACGCTATACGCTATACGCAATGTTTTCAGCCCGCCCTGAGCGCAGTCGAACGGGCACGACGCAATCCGCAATACGAATCATTGCCGCAGACCTTTAAGAAATAGTCTGTAGTCTTGGGTCTGGAGTCTTTCGTCTTTCATACGCTACCCGCTAAATCCTATCCCCTTATTCCCACCCTAAAAAAAAACTTATTCCATAAGGGCTGGTCCTGGATTATCCCTGACATTATCCCCTAACGTTCTTCGAATCCACGTACGCGCACGGTTGCTGCCCATCGGAGTATTTGAGCGCAAAGCTTAATCAACAACGGAGACTGTTTTTCCTCTTCTTTGAGCTGCTCGAGAGTGTATGCTACCAACATACTGTTCTTGCCCCTGATTCCTTCTGTTAATCCGTATTTTACTCGTGCTGAATTTTGAGCGGTATTCCACAACTGACAACCGATGTCCCCAACAACAGATTGGCATATATTTTGAGGCCAAACGACCAAGCTATCGGCCCAAAAAACCTCCCCTGGAAATGCGTTGAACTGTTTAAATCCACATAATCGCATCAGACACGAATTGTCTCTTTCATGTTTGGTTCGCTCGTCTGTACGGGTTTCATCACCGTCAGCGTCAAAAACAAGAAAGAATGGAATTTGCAATTTGAGAGCTATTGCCACAAGACGACTCATATTTGTCTTTCCACCTGATATTATGAAGTGACATCCAAGCTCTCTAAATTCTCGTAACTGCTGAGACAAACCTAACTGTGTTGAGATAAATGCGACGTCCTCTTGGCCTTCAACTAATACTGCGACTGATGTGAAAAACAATTCATTTTGTGATGGTAGCAATATCTGTCCAAGCCTTGCCATAAGGCTAGTTGGTGACCTGGGCTTTTCATTTAAGGCTTTGCTAATACAGTTCTCCAAATCGATAAAAGTAGCTGCGGCGATCTTAGTCATACCAGAATCCCATTTTCTAACGACGCGTACATTCTCAAATCCTTTGCTTGAGATAAAGTATGGACTATGTGTCGTTACAATGACTTGCGAATTTCCGCCCGGGGATGATAGCTTTTCCAATACATCCGCCAAACGCATTGCTTGTGGTGGGTGCTGGTAGAGTTCGGGTTCCTCAAATCCCAACAATAGTTTTGGCCCACCCTGTGCCTCATTGCAAGCTAACTCGTGCATTAGTGTTACTAAGAATGCTCGTTGTAATCCATGTCCAGACCTTGCCACTTCTCCGATGAACGGACCATCCCCAATATGCGCCCACGCGGTTGGATCATTAATTTTTATGGATTGCTTGTCATCATAATGCCATTCAAGTTTCAATCTCGCATGTCCCCCTGCATATTCTTGTAGACGCTTCTCCATTGATAGTTTAAGGCCATTCAGAGCATCATTTCGGCTCTCTAACATTTCTCTATATTTTTGTACTACATCTGCCCTAACCGATTCTATTTCTTCTGAAAAGTCTAGTCTTGTCCTGACTGTCCGTGCAAGTAGTCGACCTAATGCTGTTTTACTTGCTTCCTCTTGTTCTGCGGACGGATCCTTAATTGCTGGAACATACACCCACTGGATGTATTTTGCTAAACGGTTCTGCCCCCTCGTCCATCCATATAACTCACTTGAATCATCAATTAGCTTGCATTTTTCAGAGTGCGATTCTTCATAATTTCTGAGTGCATCAGTCATGCCCGCCTTGGTGAAAATGCTCGGTAGTCCGTCGACTTGTTGACAAATTTTCTTATATATTTCCTTTAACTGTTCTACTTTCTCCTTTCGTTCGACCGCTTCGAAAAAAGGAGCGAATTCCTCCATCACAAGACGTGATCCGCACTGTTTCACAGGAGCAGTTCTTGTCTTCTCCTCCCAATGCGCTATTGCAAAGAGAATTAGCTTCTCCTGTCGATAGTAATGTTGGAAATCTTTCTTAGCTTCTTCTGTCAACTCCTCAAAGGTAAGGATAATCTTCACTGGCTTACGTGTGTTCCTATGGTGAAAATCTTCTTCCCCAAGGACGAGAACATCCGTTTGCGTGGAGGCACTTTCTCTAAAAAATACATTCAGTGCCATAAGAACGCCCGATTTACCCGAACCGTTAGCACCAACGAAACATGTATAATCATCAAATCTAATGGTCTCATCTTTAAATGACCGGAAGTTCTCGATCCTCATTTCTTTCAACTTCATGATCTTTTCTCCCAGCAGGATTCAGATTGGAACTGGCTCTAGTTCCATTTAATTTCCTCAAGGTTGTCCCAGGTGAGCCACACCATACTCTCTCACTAATTTGGAGAGTAAGTCGCCACCAATCAGGCCAAGCCGCTTTCCACTGGCGAATTGTCGGGCTTCCGCGGAAAATCCAGAACTCGTAACAAGGTCTCCGCGTGTATAGCTTGGATCTGAGCTTAACACACCCCAAAGTTGCTGAACTTCCGGGCGTCCCACATTATCTTTCCAACGCTTGCATTGAATTACAATTCTTTCACGAGCACCGGCGTTATTTTTTTCTGCCAAGATGTCTATTCCTTCATCATGACTACCGCCAGTGTGATATACAGTATAGCCCTGTTTTTCATATACTTGGGCCACCATGACTTCGAACTGAGTGGGGTCCATGTCCGCCATATTCTCCGTTATTACAGGCGCATGCTGCGGTTCTTGCGAAGATTTTCGAGGACGCACAGTTATATTGAAAAGGGAGAAGATTTCCTCTTCTGTTAATCCCATACTGTCCGGTTCCGGACGGGCTTCATCAATAACATTTCTGAAAAGCCGCCTTTTCTCCTCCAGTTTCTTCAAAATCCTCTCCTCTATCGTGTCCTTGCAATAAAATCGCCTAATGAATACTTTTTGAGTCTGACCAATACGATGAACACGTTTGACTGCTTGGTCTTCCACGGCTGGATTCCACCAGCGATCAAAAAGAAAGACATAGTTGGCAGCTTGTAGATTCAGACCTACTCCACCAACCTTGAAGTTTAGCAACAGTGCCGTCAAATCACTATCTGACTGAAACGTTTGAATAATTCCGTCTCTGCGATTCTGTGGAATTTGGCCGTGCAACTGAAGAACTCGTCGTCCTGCTTTCTCCAATTCCATTGCCAGCCTTTTCAAGCCATACACATCTTCTACAAACTGTGAGAATATCAAGGCTTTTCGCCCGCTTTCCGAGACTTCCTCAAGATCTTCAAGTAACTGCTCAAGTTTTGCACTTGATCCCGTAACAGGATCAAAATTGCAAATTTGGCGCAATCTGTTAATTAGAGCAAAAACATGGGTCACTGTTATGCTCTCACCCTTCTCATTGAGTTCAAGAACTCCCTCTACCTCCATGCGGTCGTATGTTTCACGTTGTGCGACGTCAATATCTATTGGTATATCTTGCTCACTCTTTTCGGGTAATTCATCCAAGACTTCTTCCGCACGACGACGCAATATATAAGGCTTTATCGCGCTCTTGATATAATCATCAGAAACGACATAACGTGTCTTCGTGCTTGGGCGGTTTTTGTAGTTTGGAATTAATCCGGGACGCACGAAGTCAAGGATAGATACGAGATCCTCAATCTTGTTTTCTAAGGGGGTTCCCGTGAGAGCCCATCGTCGATGCGAATTCAAGGCTTTGACTGCTCTCGATGTCAAATTAGGATTCTTTATGCGTTGCGCTTCGTCTATGATGATCAAGTCGTGTGAAAACTGCTGTTCTTCAAGCCACTCTGCTTCCCGGCAAATTGCCTCATAGTTGATAATTTTGATAACAACATTTGGAGTACCTAACCGAAGGAAGAATTGGCGGTTAGAATCGGCGACCATTACATTAGAAGTCACCTGTGGCCACCACTTTCTGATTTCAGCTAGCCAAGTGGCAATAAGCGTTTTCGGACAAATTATAAGTATTTGATTGACAGTCTCGTCTCGCCATAATAGCCTGGCTGCGATGATAGCCTGCATTGTCTTTCCAAGACCCATCTCATCTGCAAGTAAAGCGTTTTCCCGGTCATAGAGCCACTTAATCCCACTCGTCTGAAAAGGAAATGGTCTTGCGGGTAAAGCCAATTGGGGATCCGACAAAACCTCATGTATTGGCGGAGTAAGTATCCATCGTAAACGTTCTTCAAGAGTCGCGTCATGAAAAGAAGGAGGGCGAGGTGGGCGTTTGACCTGCTTGAGACGCCGTTTGACCGTTGGTGGTTCTTTATCTGGTGTAAAGAGCGTTTTTTCCTTCCTGATACCACGGAAGGAATAACGACTAATCTTGACAGGAAACTCATAGAAATTCACGACAGAAACTTCAGCGTTATCGTCGATAAGAGGAGCTGGATGATATAATGTTGCTTGCAAAGCAAGCGATACTTTGGAATATTCTTGGACCGGTATCTCTATCGGCATATAGTAGCTTTTTTCCGAACAGAGCAGAACAGGTTCTGAAAAGATGACAGTCGATATCTGAAATGTAGTTGTTTTATTCTGATATAGCTGAAAAACGAAATTCTGTATGTCTGTCAGTGTACCTACAGATGATTTATCATGGTATCTCTTTATTAACTCTTCCCTTTTCCGGTCTCGCCAGCCCACAGGTTCATTCCTCTTAAGAATCCGCTGATTTGACAGTCTCCTTGAGGGCTTCGCGCATTCTATTAAATGGCTCGACAAGGTCTACGTAGGTTTCAAGATAAGCAAGGATGCGGCCGACGGGTTCCCGGTCATCAATATTTGAACCTGTATCGTATGCGAGTGTCGTCAATCTGCCGGGATCGGATTCTGAATCTTTGTTCCGTGACAGGAAAGCTGTTGGCATTTTAGCAATGCGACGTATAGTAAGAAGATCTTGTTTGTCAACAAAGATGACATCCGGAACGATTGGTATGTCCTTTAATAGTTTCTGGCCTATGACGTCAATCTTCACATGTTCATCAAGTGTAGAACCATAGAGTATTCTTTGAACTTTTGTTGGTCGTATGGGTGACACAAATGAAAAATGCGCCGGGCGAGCGCGGTAGTCTGTCAGCATGAGAGCGCCAAGAAATGCATTAGCCGCATCTTGCGGACACGTAAAGTAACACAAGATTAATTTCGATGGGTCTTTTCCAAGGATACCCTTTTCTTGGTCTTGATCATCATACATTTCACTGTTTTCTTGATTCATGATCATGTTACCTTGAAAAATGGTTCATCGCTCGATAAGTAATCTGTAATACTAACTTAGGCTATTTACGCGGACACACTCAACAAATAAAACCACGTACAACTCCATTAAGTTTTTTGATATAAACAATCCATTGATTAACGAGTTCTCATCTTCACTTCCATTTTCTCTCGTTCGCTCAAGCTTTCTAATTGTATATTATATCACTATCCCAATTCTGAACAATAAAATTCATGGGGATAAATTTGTTTAATTAGTTTTATTAAGCACCGTTAATCCATGTATTTCCGTGTCGATTCACTATTTAATTAACGTCCAATCCGGCGGGTCTGATAAGTAAATTTTTAGGAATTTTGTCAAGGAGTGACAACGTGTGTCAGAAACCTCTATGATTGACTATTTACCAATGACTATTGATTATTGCTATTTCGTCCGTCCCATTCGATCCGCCTACGGCGGACTCAGAGCAAGCTAAAAACATCCATCGTCCGTCGAAATTCCTTCGTGCCTCTGTGCCTTAGTGGCAAAACCCAAGCCGTGTAATCCGTGGCCCTTGTTATTGACTATTTACTTTGAATCATCTAAACCCTCCGGTCAAACCGGGGGCTAAATAATGTATCGTCTCGTCCTTTCTCCCTCGTCCATCGTATTCCTTTGTGCCTTTGTGTCTTCGTGGCTAAAAAGCTCACAAAAATTTACATTTTTTTACAAAAATTCACAAAAACAGCTCAAAAGCTTTTCAAAAATTCACAATAATTCGCAAAAAGTTACCAAAAAACCTCGTCCACAAAGCCTTGACCTTCTAATTATACCAATCTTCAAAACAAAAATCTATTGGGGTAACTACGTATTTTCATTGACAATTTACTTTCAGTCTAAAATCGGCGTTTTTTGCCAATAAAAACTTGCTCAAGAGGGGTATTGACCCGGCCGGGCCGGGCTGATATAATGCTCGTTTTACTGGTGAGTAATCGTTATGGTGAGAGTAGCTCAGTTGGTTAGAGCACCAGATTGTGGATCTGGGGGTCGCGGGTTCGAATCCCGTCTTTCACCCTTTTTTGGCCCATTCGCTCGATCCGGCCGATTGAGAGCCGGATACCCCGCGAGCATCGAAAACAAGTATCAAGGTCAAGGAGACACAACATGAAAAAACGCACATATGACGCAACCTTGCTTTTAATCGCCGTTTCGCTGCTGATCGGACTGGGATTGACGTATGCCGCCGAAGCCGGTCAGCAACCGGGTAAGCTGAACGAGCCGCCGGCGGGATTTACCGCACTGTTCAACGGAAAAGACCTTTCCGGCTGGAAAGGGCTATTGAAAAGACCGTACGATAACCCATCTAAGCGGGCGGAATTATCGCCGGAGGAGCGAAAGGAACTGCAAAACGAAGCCGATGAAAATATGCGAGAGCATTGGAAGGCGGAGGACGGCGTGCTGGTCTTCGACGGCAAGGGGCGCAGCCTGTGTACGGCGCAAGACTACGGCGATTTCGAGATGCTCGTGGATTGGAAGATCAAAAAGGACGGCGACAGCGGCATTTACCTTCGCGGCACGCCCCAGGTGCAGATATGGGATACGCAGCGTCCGAACGCCGGGGTTGGGTCCGGCGGCTTGTATAATAATAAGAAAAATCCGAGCCGGCCGTTAAAAGTGGCGGACAAACCCGTCGGCGAGTGGAACACGTTCCGAATCATTATGATCGGCGACATGGTGACCGTTTTCCTGAACGACGTGCTGGTCGTCGATCACGTCGTGATGGAGAACTACTGGGAACGGGACAAACCAATCTACCCGAGGGAGCAGATCGAGCTCCAATCGCACGGTAACACGCTGTATTTCAGGAACATCTTCATTAAACCGCTTAACGAACTGACCGAAAGCCAAAAAAAGGACGGCTTCAAATGCCTTTTCAACGGCAAGGACTTAACCGACTGGAAAGGACTCTTAAAAAGTCCGTACGATAATCCCGCCAAGCGGGCGGAACTGTCGTCAGACGAGTTGAAGAAGCTACAGAAAGAAGCGGACGAGGATATGCGAGCGCATTGGAAGATAGTCGACGGCGCGCTGGTCTTCGACGGCAAGGGACATAGCTTGTGCACGATGAAAGATTACGGCGATTTCGAGATGTTCGTGGATTGGAAGATCGGGCCGGGCGGCGACAGCGGGCTTTATCTTCGCGGCACGCCCCAGGTGCAGATATGGGACATCGCCAATACCAATGTCGGCGCCCAGGTCGGCTCCGGCGGCTTGTATAACAACAAGAAAAACGAGAATAAGCCGAAAAAGGTGGCGGACCGCCCCGTCGGCGAGTGGAACACGTTCCATATCTACATGATCGGCGACCTGGTGACCGTCATTCTTAACGGCGAGATCGTGGTTGATAACGTCGTGATGGAGAACTACTGGGAACGCGACAAGCCGATTTACCCAACGGGCCAGATCGAGCTTCAATCGCACGGAAGTACGTTGTATTTCAGAAATATCTATATCCGCGAGATTCCGCGAGAGAAGGGAATCAACCAGCTCATCGCACAGGAAAAGGCTGATGGTTTCAAGCTGATGTTTAACGGCAAAGATCTGACCGGCTGGGAAGGCAATAAGAAAAGTTATTTTGTTGAAAACGAAACCATCGTCATCGATCCCAAGCGAAGCGGCAACGGCGATCTCTTCACGGCCAACGACTACGGCGACTTCATTATGCGATTCGAGTTCCGCCTGACTCCCGGCGCCAACAACGGACTGGCGATCCGCACGCCGTTTGGCGGTCATGCGGCTTATGACGGCATGGAGCTGCAAATCCTCGACCATGATTCACCTCGATACAAAGGCTGGCTCAAAGACTATCAGCACCACGGCTCGATCTACGGCGTCGTCGCCGCCAAGACCGGCGCCCTCAAGCCTGTCGGCGAGTGGAATTGCCAGGAAGTTACCGCCAAGGGAAAGCAGATCACGATCAAGCTCAACGGCACCATGATTGTCGATGCCGATCTCGTAGAAGCCAGTACGCCCAAGACGAAAGACGGTAGGGACCATCCGGGTTTGCTTCGCGAGAAAGGCCGGATCGGCTTCGCCGGCCACGGCGACCGCGTCGAGTTCCGCAACTTGAGAATTAAGTCCCTGGATTAGAAAAAGGGGTCAGAAAAAGGGGTCAGGAGCCTTTTTGGGAGGATTAGAAAAAGGGGTCAGGAGCCTTTTTGTGAGAGCGCAGCGGGGTTGAGGAATCGGGTTCGCGATTGTGTGGGCTTTTCGGTTATAGACCAGATTCCTCCGCTACGTGGTGCTGCGCATCACTTCGGTCGGAATGGCAAGATGTGGGCTTAATAAACAACGAAAGGAAGACTTCATGAATCGCAGTAACACTATCAACGTGAAAACCATCAACCGTAGAGAATTTCTATCGCGTTCAGCGGCTGTCGCCGGAGTCGCGTTGGTGTGCCCAACGATTGTCCCATCGTCCATTTTCGGCGCTGATGTGCCGAGCAATCGCATCACCGTCGGTTCCATCGGTGTGGGCGGCCAGGGATCGAGTAATATGAGAGGATTGAACGGACAGCCCGGCTGCCAAGTGGTCGCCGTTTGCGACGTCGATGCCGCTCACAGAGAAAAGGCCGCCAAGAACATCGGTCTCGACGCAAAAGCCTGCTATAACGATTTCCGCGAACTGCTGGCCCGCAACGACATCGACGCCGTCTCGATAGCCACGCCCGACCATTGGCACGTCCTCACTTCTATCGCCGCCGTGCGGGCGGGCAAGGACGTCTATTGCGAAAAGCCGCTGACGCTCACGATCGCCGAGGGCCGCCAACTCGCCGATGAGGTGAAGCGCTACGGCCGGGTCTTTCAAACGGGTTCGCAACAGCGATCCGGCGCCGAGTTTCACAAGGCTTGCGAATTGGTCGTCAACGGGCGGATTGGTCACTTGCACACCATGCGAGTGGGTATCTCGGGAAATAACCGGGAGTGCGAGCCGACCTGGACGCCGGAGCCGGTGCCGGAAGGCTTGGATTACGATATGTGGCTCGGCCCCGCCCCGTGGGAGCCGTACCATACGCAGCGATGTCACTACCAGTTCCGCTTCATCCTGGACTATTCCGGCGGGCAAATGACCAACTGGGGCGCCCACCATCTGGACATTGCGCAGTGGGGCAACCAGACCGACGATACCGGGCCGATCGAGATCAACGGCAAGGGCGAGTTCCCCAAAACCGGGCTGTTCACCACGGCCACAAAAGCGGAAATTGAATATACCTATGCCAACGGTGTTAAAATGTTTCTCAGTCGGGGCGGCGGCACGCGCTTCGAGGGCACCGAAGGCTGGATCTACGTCAACCGCGGCAAATTGCAGGCCGAGCCGGAGTCGCTTTTAACGTCCGTGATCGGGCCGGACGAAAAGCATCTGTACGAAAGCCGGGACCACAAACGCAATTTCCTCGATTGCGTCCGCAACCGCAAGGATACGATTTGCACCGCCGAGATTGGCCATCGCACCGCCACGGTCTGTCACATAGGCAATATCTCGATGCTGCTGAATAGGCCCCTCAAATGGGACCCGCAGAAAGAGCAGTTCATCAACGACGACGAAGCCAACCGCATGACCTGGCGACCCCGACGCGCGCCGTGGAGGCTATAGAGAAAATCCGAAGCACGAAATCCTAAATTCGAAACAATATCAAAATCACAATTTCAAATGTTCAAAACAGAGACGTTAATCTGCAACAAGGATTAACATAGTTTCGAGACGTCGGATTCGATGATATTGTAGAGTGGGGCTTGCCCCACCTTTGGTTCAGCAGAATAAACAACGCGGCTACTCGTGCTATAACTCTGTTCGTTGGACAAGTGGAGCCGAAATAGAGAATTTTAATTTTTGGTAAAATCTCAAATGGGTGTCAGCAGAGAAGACATCGTGGATAATATCACCAAATTTATAAATGAGAATTCCCGCAGGATGGCGGCTCTCTATGGCGAGGAATTCTCAGATCCGAGCCGATGGGGACCTGATATTGCAGCTTGTCTGATCATTGCCTACATTGATCGGGAGAAAGGAGACAAACTTTGGTATAAGAAGGCCGCAAAAATCCAACGAACGACTGATCATTCCGAGAAGAAACTGATTGTATGCTCCTGTCATACAGGATTTCTCTCCCATGTTGGGCGTCCATTATTGGTAGCACGTAGGCTGAGGGAATTGGGTCACGATGTCATTTTCGTCGTGGATAGTGACACAAAGCCGGACAAGTCCGGCAAGCCCACGCAGCGCAAGTATATAGAATTAATTAAAGAAGCAGATTTCGAAATTTATCATAGCCCCCTGTTGGTTGGTGAAGATGTTATTATGTCCAGTCTACAGTCTAAGGGTGGGACAATGGGCCACTATAACTCCAAGATGATTGAGCAGGAAACAACCAGGATGCTCAGTGTTTTGGAAGAAATTCAAGCCAGAAAGGGAAAACTGGATTTTATGTTGACAGATTCTGCATGGACAGCAAGCATCCCCGCTGATATCCTGAAAATACCTGTTGGCTCTTTATGGAATTATCTCGTATCCAATTACAATCGCACAAGATTGAATCTCCCGGAAGACTATCCTCTGCGCAAAGTGCTCCACAACCTCGGAGGAGGTTTTCTGGTTGAGTTGTTCAATCGATCTCAGATAGCAAAAATCATTCTGAATGTGCTGCTGCTAAAGTGGGTGGTGCCATACAATCTGGTTCGCATCAAATACATATTCAAAAGAAAAAAATTTATAGGGATAAAAGCGAATCTCTTTTCGCAGCTCAGCGGGAATCTCAATTTGTTTCCTGATTTTGTTGCCTTTGGGGGCTTCAAAGTGAATCATAGAGCACTTCCCATAGGGCCCCTTAATTGGGAACCAACGACTCCTGTTCAAGACAGACAGGAAATTCATGATTTCGAGGCATTCATAGACAAGGCCAAAAAAACGCCCCTGATCTATGTGACAATGGGTAGCACAGGGAGGCTTGACTTATTGAAGCTAATCATAGAAGCATTAAAGGACATGGAGTACAAGGTAGCCATCACAACAGGCGGACAGTTTAATATAAGTGATCCAGGGCCCTTACCTGACAACGTGCTTGCCATCTCTTTCTATCCAGGTACCGTGATGTGCCACAAGGCCGACCTTACCATCAATCATGGAGGTTCCGGCTCACTGAATCAGGCCATATTAAACAGGTTACCACAGATTTCGATTCCCACTTCCGCGGAGCAGCAGTGGAATTGCGATCTGACCACGCGAGAGGGACTAGGAATACAGATATTACCCGGTGATTTAACAGTAGATTCTTTACGTTCCGCAGTTCAAGAATTGCTAAGAGTGACGGAGTAATTCACATGAGACTGTTTGTCTAAAACTCCTGTATATAGGGACAAAAGAAATGAAACAGAAGGCGTCCAGACCTTTGTGGAAACGAGTAGTTCTCATCTTTGTGGAACTTATGCTCGGGATGGTAATTCTTATCTACGTCGTCGTACAAATAGAATTTCGCCGATGGCGACGCGAGTTATGCAACACTCTCCGGAACGGAAGTGCACTTGCCTCTACGGATCGGGGAGAGATTGAGTATACTGCGCTTGGCCAGGGACCCGTCGTCCTTTTCCTGCATGGCGCGCCTGGAGGGTACGATCAAGCTCTCTTCATTAATGGGTATTGTGTTGTAGCCCCATCCAGGCCAGGATATCTTCGAACTCAATTATGTGTCGGACCAACGTTTGTGGACCAGGCAAGAGCTTGTGCCGCCTTACTCGATAGCTTGAAAATAGAACAGGTCGCTGTTTTAGGATTCAGTGCCGGGGGGCCGTTAGCTTTGCAGTTCGCCACGCAGTATCCTGAGCGGACTTGGGCCATGATTTTGGTATCCGCGGTGACCAAGAAGCGGATTGTGCCTCCACCCAAGGCATCCGGATTTCGCCGTATGACGGACCATATATTCGGACAAGATTTTACTGATTGGCTTGTAGCCAGAGCAGTGACGCAATTTCCCCAGCGACTACTGCTTGACCAGGCAAATGAACTTCTATCTACAGAAGACAGAGATATACTCCGTAAGGATCCGGAAAAGCTAAAATTTCTGATAGACACAGTGGCTACCAAAATGGGACCTTGGAGCCTTAGGCACAAAGGTGATTTGAATGATACTATCCAACTCGCGCAAATAAGTGAACAGGATCCATTGTTAATCTCTGCACCGACATTGGTGATCCATGGCACGGCCGATGAGATAGTCGATACTTCACACGCCGATTCTGTAAAGAACAGAATCCCGAACTCTGAACTCGCGATGATCGAGGGGGCCGGTCATGCCATCTGGTTCGCACATTACACCGGAATTGAATCATTAGTGCTACAGTTTCTGAATAAACATGCGCCCTATAGCAAAAAAGCTCAGAGAGAAAAGGGAGAAAAAGGGCCAGGAGCCTTTTCGGGAAGATTGATGAACAATTGGGCGATGAATTAAGATTGATCTGAGCCTGATTAGGACATTGTAACCGGAACTTCGCGGATAATCCGCGAGACGGTTTACTCACTAATATCTGGAACTGTTTTAATACCTGAAATGAGGGGGAAGAAAAAGGGGTCAGGAGCCTTTTTCGTTAGGAGCCTTTTTCGTTCTTGTTTGCCAATGCGGTTAATGTGTATTGGAAGGAAATAAGATATGCATTATCAAACGTTATATCCCATT
>JAFGTG010000594.1 GCA_016934255.1 Sedimentisphaerales bacterium | reverse complement strand
GACCTTTGGAAGAAAGCATTCTGTGTGTGACCTGCGACTATAGTGTTCCGTCCGGCCGCGAAACGTGGTGGCAATGGCTGGAGAAATTGAGACCGCCGACCTGTTTTCGATTGCGTCTTTTCCAGTCTTCCGCATTAGAATTATGTCTGCTCGCGGAAGGTAAAATCGACGGATACCTGCATCCCACCGACAATCCCTGGGACATGGCGGCCGCCGGGCTCATTGTGCAGGAAGCCGGCGGTCAAGTATTTGGCGTTGACGGCGGCGCATGGTCCGTAAATAAAAACGGCATCATTGCTGTCACTCCCGCTATTACGAACGTATTATCCATTATTTTGTGAACTATACCATACGTCTCCCTTCAAAAACGTCAAGGATGGCATATTTTGCTCGTTTTGAAAGTGAAAAGGATTGACAATCTGCATAAGAAACTGCTATCTTGCAAGCACTTCGGGGCTCGTAGCTCAGCGGCAGAGCAGTGGACTCATAATCCATTGGTCGAAGGTTCGAATCCTTCCGGGCCCACTGAGGCTTTGCAAAGTTTTGCAGAGCCTCGTTTTGTATCGCAAAACGCAGATTTTTAGTTGTTTATAATTCGATAATATTCTGTCTTCTGTATTCTGTATTCTGTATTCTGTATTCTTTTTTGAGACACCGATTGACACTGGTTTTTAGACGGGATAACGAGCCTGTCTTGAGCAAGGCCGAAAGAATGAACAAGATTTCTGTCCAGATACTAAATACTAACAACCAACGACTAATTATTGCCACAGACGCCGTCCTGAGCCTGTCGAAGGAGCACACCGAGACCACCGAGATATATTTACGATATCCGCTATACGCAATACGAATCATTGACACAGATTTTGCCTCTATTCACTATTCATCAGTCACCAGTCACTAACCACTAAAACTCAAAACTAAACACTAATAACACCATCGGCCAGCCGCCGTGGGACTCGATGACCTCGTCGATTTGCTTCCATGTTCTGGCAACGGCAGTAGCGCGCTGACTACTTTTACGCTGTTCTTTCCTGTATTAGATACTCATTTGGCTATTTAGTCTCGTAAACTTTGAGGACTTCGTCGCCGTAGTGGTTGATGACTTTGACGGCGATCTTGCCTCTCTCCGGCGGATCAAACGGCCGGCTCTTCGTCGAGTAGAGCATCGACCAAGCCTCCTCGTTCACGTCCGCCCGCAAGGCCCGTTTGAGCTTTTCATACGGTTTGTCGGCGCCGGTGAAATAGGCGTGGCGGACGAAGAAGCTCTCGCCGTTATAGTTGGTATCGACGAACCAGCAGGCGATGTCGTCGGTCGAGTTGCTACGGATCTCGCCCGTCGTCGGGTCGTAGATGTCCAGGCCCTTGATCTCGACGACGATCTTGCCGTCGTCGGTATGCTGAACCTCCAGGTCCGGCTCGCCGAAGACCATGAACAAATTGGCGGCGCTGCTCTTTTTGAGAAACTCATCGCCCATCTGCAAATCGGCGTTGATCCGCGTCGGGAGCACTGTCAACTGCCCGTACCGCTTAGCCTCCTCGGAGACGTGCGGATCGAAGGCGAAGCCGCACACGATCAGCAAATCATAACCGATCCCCTGGACCGCTTCCTTCGCGGCTTCCCGGACCAGGTCCGGCCCGACGGTTCCGTGCTCCGGGCCGATGCACACGGCCACGCGCCGGGTTTCCGGGCAGGCACGGGGGCCTGCCCCTACAGAGGTGTATTCGCCCTCGGCGTGAATCCATACGCCGGGATGGACTTCCAGCCGGTCGAACTTCAGACGCTCGTTCTTGATCGTATTCTGAACGCCCGCTTTTTTGAGGTTATCGACGATAATGTTCGCAAACTGCCCGGCTCCCAACAACGTCGTTGTAAAACCAAGGTCGTTCGGCTGCATCATGTCCTTCTTTTCTTCGAAGCTGATCGTCCGGTGCGGCGACAAACTCTCGACCGTAAACGGCCCCGTCACGCGAATCCGCTTATTATCCACGTACGGTTTGTCGTAAAGCATCTCGGTCTCGGCGTTGCGGGCAATACTATCGTCGATTTCCTTTTGCCTTCGCTGGCGCAATTGCCACCATTCATCGAGAAGCCCTTTCGCCTCCTTCGGCCAATCCTTCCCCGCCTCTCTCGGAATCTCCCACTCCTCGAAGGATGTCTTGAGCAACTTATTCAACGTCGCCCGAACCGGCTCCAGCTTCTCCTGCCATTTGGCGTGAATGACATCGATCTCCTCGTTATTCGCAATGTCCTTGAGCATAATATGCGTCACGCGCTCATAAACGAAACCCTTCTTGATGTCACCGTCAGTTTTGTAAGGCGGAGGCATCTTCCCGGTAATCTCCGCCTCTTTCTTGATTCCTTCCTGGGAATCCGCCAAAAGATAGTATGGGTATCTGCCTGTCATCAATCGCGTCCGTGCCAAAGCGAGTGCCACACGACTCGTGTCAATCGTAATCCAACGCCTACCCCATTGCTCAGCGACATAGGACGTTGTTCCCGAACCACAAGTTGGATCAAGGACTAAGTCACCTGGATCAGTGGACATGAGCATACATCGTTTTATTGCTTCCGTTGATGTTTGGACGACATAGACCTTCGGATCTGTACGACTCTGGATTCCTCCTACGTCCATCCATACGTTATTCTGGGGATAAACGGGGAAATCGTCCATGAAACGCGCGTAGCGAAACATCCTACCCTCCGGAATAATCCTACTTGCCATATCAAGACGTACCATCCCTTCGATTGTTGTTTTCCAGTGCATTCCTCTTGGCGGAAACCATTTTTTCCCATGGAACGGAAACTCTTGGACGACGCTGACAGATGCTTCTTGTGAAGTCAGTTGATCGGAAGTCACAAGTCGTTCAGGATCAAAAACACTTCCAGCAAGACTGGCCATTGTTTTGACTGGCCGGTATTTGGACGCACCTTCATCCCCAGCGGATTTCTCTTGATAAAGAGCTCTGTACTTTAGATTGTCACGAGACTTCCCATACCAGAGTAACACATCACATACTGAAGATAGATAATCACCAGAAAAACCTGTTGTCTTGGCGAACAATATCTCAGAAACGAAGTTGTTTGTACCAAACACCTCATCCATAAGACATCGAACAAGATGAACATTTTCATCTCCGATCTGAATAAATACACTACCAGTTTCAGTTAGAAGTTCTCTCACCGCAATAAGTCTGTCGCGCCAGTAGGATAAATACGAATGGATACCAAGTTCCCATGTATCGCGGAAGGCGCGGATTTGTTCAGGCTGGCGTGTGGCGTCCTGGGCCTTGCCGTCTTTGACGTCGCGTTTTCGTGTAGAGACCTGCCAGTTGGAGCCGAACTTGATGCCGTAGGGCGGGTCGATGTAGATCATCTGGACCTTGCCCTTGAGGCCCTCTTTTTCGGCCAGGCTGGTCATGACCAGGAGGGAATCGCCGAGGATCATG
>JAFGTG010000593.1 GCA_016934255.1 Sedimentisphaerales bacterium | reverse complement strand
TTCTTGGCCACGCCGTTAATATAATGGCTCAGCGTCAGGGCCAGGTACGTCATATTCAGCGTCCCTTCGTGCCATATCATATTCCCGGCTTGCAGCCCGAGGTGATCTCCCAACGCATTGCGAACCTCCTCGGCGTCAAATGAATCGTGTCCGGCGGGGACCGGCGTATGCGTGGTAAAGACACATTTTTGCCGAACCGCCTCGATGTCCTCTTCTAAAATAGACTCCCTGGACGTACCCCGACATTCTTCCCGTAAAAGTTCGAGCGTCAGGAGTGCGGCATGGCCCTCATTCATGTGAAATCTTTCGATCTCGCGATATCCGAGCGCCCGGAGCATACGGACGCCGCCGATGCCGAGGATGATCTCCTGGCAGAGGCGATAGTACGTGTCGCCGCCATAGAGATCGTCCGTCAGCGTCCGATCCCAGTCGCTGTTGCCCGGAAGGTCCGCGTCTAAAAAATAGACCGGCATACTGTCGTCGCCCTGACCACGCACCTCGAATTTCCATGCCTTCAGCTTCACTTCTCTGCCTTCGATATGCACGGTCACGACCGGCTCTAACGGTTCGAGGAAGTCTTCGACGATCCAGTGGACCGGCTCCTCGATTTGGGCGCCGTTCGGATCCAGTCTTTGATAGAAATAGCCCTTCCGGTGAAGCAATGTGACGGCGACCATGGGAACTTTCAACTCCGCCGCGGAACGGATTGTATCGCCCGCCAGGACGCCGAGGCCGCCGCTATAGGTTGGCATATCGGTCTCCAAACCGACTTCCATTGAAAAATAGGCTATTTTTCTGTCATTGTTCATATCTTAATCTTTCTCCACTTCTCAGCACTGTTTCGTACCCGTGGCTTTTTTTCGTTTAAAGCGTCCATTATGTATAACCGTTTCTCTTGATAATTCAAGCATCATCAAACAACACATCTTCAGGACGCACCGCCGGAGACGCCTCCCGAGACGATAAACGCCATCGCCTGGGAGCTTTCGATCGTCAGCGGCTGAACCGACGCCCTGGGAAAGAGCAAAACGTTGCCGGCAAAGTTATACGACTGGGGCACATACACGGCGACATAATCCGAAAGCCCAAGGTTCTCAAGGCTTTCTCGTGTGATAAAGCCGACGACCTTGATCGCCGAACCGGGCGAGATCGACGCGAGCACGGGCTTATCGAAACTCTTTTTTTCGCCGGCGAAGGCCTCGATCATATCCTTGAATGCCGAGTAAAGCAATTTCACCAGAGGCAGTCCTGTAAAAATCCTCTCCACAAGGGCGATAATTCTCCGGCCGAGAAAGTTCGACGCAATAAAACCGATAAAAGTGATCAATATCACGGTGAGTAAAATACCCACGCCGGGCTTGAGGGATTCCGGAAACATCGCATCCAGACTGGTAAACGCCCAAATCAGCAGAAAGACAGTCAATGCGATAGGGACGAAAATCACGAGACCCTTAAGGAAATATTTCACAAGTCGCTTCATAGTGTGACTCCTAACAAGAATTTTGCAAAATTGAAGTTAGGCATACTTTTGGAAAGAAAAAATCTTGTTTCTTGATTTTTTCTTTCTAAAAACCGATGTGTCATGTTGCACTGGACAACAGGTTACGATCTAACCGCCATTATTTTCAGAAAATCATGAAACCGATTTCTGAAATAATATATGCCTAACTTTAATTGTGCAAAAGTTCAATCCTAAATGCAATTTCTCCGTAATCATTGTGACATAGCGATTGTTACTTTCGGCATCCGGCGCAACTGGCGGCGCTGCACGATCCACAGCTCGAACGCGTGGAATCTTCACCGCCCGCTTGGCTCGATCCGGACGTGGCAAATAGTGAAGGTTTCCGCCGAACTCGACGTCCGGCGCATTGTGGGCACTTGATCTTCGCTCGGGCCGAGCGCACGAACTGCTCGAAGTCGGCGTCGCATTGTTGACAATGATATTCGTAAATCGGCATAAGATCACCACGGACGATGATATAACAAATTCGTTTTCCTGTCCAATGCTCATCCGTCTGTCAGAAGTTTTCTTGCTCTTTGTACTGTATTTCGTATAAAAGACTGTGAGTTGGAGCATTTTTGAGTACAGTTAAAAGAAGGGAACACAATATAAGCGAGAATAAAGAAAGATCGCATAGATCACTTCACGGTTTAAAAAGGAGAAAACATGAAACCGATAATATGCACGCACTGTGGACAAGAAGTTAAAGAGTGGGTGGAATTCTGCCCTCACTGCGCCGAACCGATGGAAGGTTACTCCCACCCCGCGGGATTCTGGATCCGTGTCGTTGCCCAAATCGTCGATTTTCTTATATTTATCCCGATTGTCGGACTCGGCATTTGGAATACGTTTTCACTCAAGAGCACCATTGTCCTGGTACTAATGAGCCTGCCGGGACTCGTTTATAAACCTTTCATGGAATCGTTTTTCGGGGCGACGATAGGCAAGATGGCCTGTGGGATCAAAGTCATCGACGAAAAGGGGAAAAAGCTTTCTTTGTCCAAGGCTTACCTTCGATTTTTCCCCTTTTTGATACAAGCCGGCGTTAATCTGGCGGGTTCATTGTTTTTATTTTTGTCTGAGCCGTTCCAATCGGCCACATCCATGATGGAAATCAGTCAGGCGCAACAGGCCAATTTCCTGGCTCCTTTGGGCACAGGGGTGAACGTTCTGGTGATGATCGAGTGCATTGTCGCCGCCTTTACGTTCAGGAAACGCGCCTTACACGACATGCTGGCGGATTCTTTCTGTGTTTATAAAGAGTCATAGAGAGTAATAAAAAAACGAAGCGATGATATCTCACTCTAAACGATAGATTGTGTAGAGTAGAAAAAGGTTGAGTATGATACCTTAAAATTGCTATAATATCGACATGACGACTAAAGAAATTGCGTTAAAAACGATCAATGAACTTCCGGAAGATGCCTCCTGGGAGGATATTCAGGAACGGATCAACTTCATTGTGGCCATTCGTAAAGGGCTTAATGAGTTGGATGAGGGCAAGGGTGTCCCTCATGAGAAGGTCAAGGAGGAATTCGCAGAATGGCTTACAAACTGATTTGGGCTCCTTCTGCCTGTCTCGACCTCAAAGAACTCGCTTCCTATATTGCTGAATCCCGCCCCGAAGTTTCCAATCGCTTTGTCAGTAGTGTATTTCATACTATTGAACATCTTACTGCTTTTCCTCAATCCGGCCGGATTGTCCCTGAGTTTAACGATCCGAATATCAGGGAAGTCATTCGCAAACCGTGCAGGATTGTGTACCGCGTCAAACAAGACAGGCAAATTATAGAAATCGTTCGAGTTTGGCATGCTGCAAGAGGTATTCCTGAGCTATAACTGATAGCTCAAACGTTTTGTCTTCTGACTGATTTCTCTCAATTCCCGGTCAATATTTTCGATGTTGTCATTTACAAACCTCTATCTGATTTTGCAGTACAGCTTGACCCAATAGAGGATTTACGT
>JAFGTG010000592.1 GCA_016934255.1 Sedimentisphaerales bacterium | reverse complement strand
GGATTAAACGCCTCCATGGATGGAATCGTAAAGCTCCACACATCGCCTTTCCACGGACTGTTGGGATTCTCGTCGTTGATTTCATCGACTCGCCAGTAATACGTTGTGCCCTGGACAAGCCCTTCCGGATAGGCATAACCCGGAAAGCCGGCCAGGTAAAAGTTATCCTTCTGGTTCCCTCTAAACGTGTCACCCGCTCCATTGGCGACATCGTCGTAATTGTCTCCCAGGTACACGTCGTGAGAGACCGCGTTACTTCCCGGCTCCCAGGAAAGGCTTACCCACGTATCCTCGTGAATGGCTCCGTCTTCCGGGACCGGTTTGGACGCGATATCCGGACTCGGCGGCGGCCCCTGGCCCAACCATATTCTATCGTAATACGCGCTGATATCACTGCCGCCGTGGTCGAAACACCAGTCGATGTCATCGTTGAACACCCCGGTTCCCCCCACCGTTTCTTCCGTATGCTCGTATTGGAAAGTAAACGTCTGCGGCTCGGTCGTCAGTTGAATTCCGGTCTGCCCCCAGAACGTCCGCCAGTTATATAATGTCCGTCCCATCAATCTCACGTTAATGGTTCTCGGTTCGTCCGCTTTCGCCATGAAGCTGATCGTATAGGTGACACCCTGTTCAAGCACTAAAAAGGACTGATAAACCTGTAAAGAACCCGATGCGCCGGCAGGAATGGCGACCATCATCGCATTGTCCCCCGACAGACCCGCTCCCTGAACGACCGACAGCCCGGTGAAGTTGGCGGCTTCCCATAACCACCAGTTGGTGCTCATATCGCCCCCTCCCCCCGTTACGAACGTCTCATCAAACTCCCAATTGCGAATTTGATTTTGAGCGACGGCCGGCATTCCGAGCAGACCTAAAATCAAAATAAAGGAAACACCAAAAAACAATGTTCTACACATACTGAACCTCCTTCGAATAAAATGATTGATCGTTCGTTGGTTTCGTTGAATCCTTAGGGTCGATATAATCGGATGTCGTCGATGTACACCGTTCCTGAGCCGCCGACTGATGCACCGCCTTTGCTGCCCAGGCCGATCGCCATCTTATCCACGTTGCTCAGGTTAATGCCCTGGTCGGCAAAAGCCTGCAGCGGGATGTCCCACTTCGTCCATCCGCGTGCCTGCGCGGCGTTTGCATCATCATGCACAACGATTGCAAAAACGCCGGAGGTGTTGGAAATCGCCACGTACATCGGTTCGGCAGCATTGGCCGAACTACCCTGGACCCAAAGCGACAACACAGTGACACCCGCCTCGGTCCAGTCACGAGTGGCCGTTAACGACATAGAAGCTTCCGAATTCGACGCACCGGCGTCGTTGGTGTACATCAGCGGCATGGATTGGGAACCGCAATGGACAATCGCCTGCTCGGCATACGGAGGCAATAAGTAGCCAACCTGCGCGCCATTATCCGCGAGGCCATAACCGTCGATCCAGGTCTGCCAGATGGCTTCGCCCGCCGCATCGTCATCGGTATAGCGCTCGAAATCTTCTACGAGAAGGAAACTGCCGGTTGTGAAGATCCAGAGCGGGCCTTTCGATATGTTCCCCTGTTCATCGACTTCATCCACACGCCAGGCGTAGGTTGCGTCCGCATCGAGCAATCCGGGATCATAACTTTCAGCTCCTAATGCCTTGGTGCCGATATATTCCGGTGAGCCGGTATCAGCATTTCGCACGGCTTCCTTATCCGCCCCGAAGTAAAGTTGGTGAGAAGCGGCGCTATCGGCCGGCGTCCAGCTTAGAACGACATTCATCGGCGCATCGGTAGCATTATATGATGGTTGCGGATTGCCGACAGCGCCTGGGGTTGTAAAGCTCCAAATGTCACCCGGATGCGTCTCGATGCCGTCGAATTCATCGACCCGCCAGTAATACACTTTCTCTAATTCGAGCGTACCGGCATCGAAACTCGTCGTTCCCTTCGGACCTTTGTACGTCGCGGGCGCCGCGGCCTCCACGTCGGCCCGGTTATCATCGAGATACAAATGGTGCATTTTCGCGCCGTATCCCGGAGTCCAGGCAAGCGTCACGTCCGGGCCGATAAATTCGGCGCCGTCGGCCGGATCGGGCGCATACGCCGTCCTGGGCGGAATCGAGAAACTCCAGATGTCCCCCTTATAAACCGTTCCCTCGGCGTTAATCTCATCGATTCGCCAATAATAAGTCGTGCCGGGGACAAGACCCTCCGGATAGGGAAATCCTGGAAATCCGACAACAAAAAACGTCACGGTTTGGTTGCCCCGGTATGCGTCCGAATCGTGTGTGGCGTTGCTGACGGTGTCGAAGTCATCGCCGATATAGACGTCATGCGAGACCGCCGTCGGGGCCGCTCCCCAGCTCAGGTTCGCCCACGTGTCCGAATGGAGAGAGCCGTTGGACGGATTCGGACTGCCCGCCTTATTACCGGCGATCAGTTCGGCCGTCCCCCAGAGACTGGGGTCGTGAGGACTTCCCGTGGGTGTCATATACCAGGATAAACACGTGTCCTGATCCCCTCCGTCGTCATCGTCGTCGATCATTAAATCAATCCCGATCAAGTGACCCGATTGCGGCGATCCGCCGATCATCGTCAACCACGGAAGCTTGACTTCCAGAAGATACCCCGACGCGGTCGTGACCACCGCATATTCCACGCCCTTCAGGCTCTCTGGCGAGTTGTACCATTCGACGGGGATCTCCACATCACCATGATTCCACCGAAAGTTATACTGATAGTCATTCTCGTCCGTTGAAGTGGCTTTATCATTCTCCCCATCGATGAATATTTCCACGCGGTCATCGAGCCACCCCTGGGAATCACTCGAATCCTGCACCAGCGTCTCATCCTGAACATCGACGAGTATGTACAAATAATCCCAGTTCCACAACGCCCGCCAGGTCCCGGAACAATCCGCCGGCGAACTCGGCGCCGTCCCATCAACCATGTTGGTTATCGATTGTTCCGTTGCAAGGGACCAGACCTCGTCCACAACGCCGTCGAGCACCGGCATGGCCATATCGGGATTGCGGATAATAACCTCCACCTCCTGAGCCGGGACGTTACCGACCAGACCCAGAACCATCACAATGGATAATATATACACCAGCTTTTTACACATAATACGCCTCCTTCAAATAAAATGATTGATCGTTCCTCTGAACCAAATGGCTCTAAAATGATTTTAAGACGAAATACCCTGAAAGTCAAGTGTTATACAGGTCTTTATTTTCCTTCATGCCGGCTTTTATTGATATTAAAGCATTTTCGTTAGGAGCGAGTCGAGCAATTCCATGGGTAAGCCCATGACATTCGTCAGACTCCCCTCGATTCGTTCGACGAAGGCGTCACCGGTCTCCTGTATGGCATACGCCCCGGCCTTGTCCCGCCAGGTGCCACCTTTGATGTGCTCTGCAATCTGCCCGGCGGTCATCGTCTTCGGATACACTGTCGTGATGTCGCTTTCTACAAGTTCGATATCGTCACAAAGCTTGATAATTGCAACGCTGGTGATGACCTGGTGGGGTGCGCTAAAAAGTTTTTTGGTGATGCGTTCTGCATCGTCGGCGTCAACTGGTTTGCCGATGATCTCACCAGCAAAATCCACAACGGTATCGGCGCCGATCACCCAATGATCCGGGTACATCGGGGCGACGCTTCTTGCTTTAGCTAAAGCTAACGTTTCGGCGTATTCACGAGTTGTCATTCCCTGGGTCGGAAAAACCGACTCGTCAACATCCGGCTTGACAATCTCGAATTGATAACCGGCTTCGCTCAATAACTGCCTTCGCCGAGGAGACGCTGAAGCCAAGATGATGGGCGACGGGCGTTCGTTAGCCATCGATCCTTCCCTCGTATTATCACAAAACGGTGTGCGGTGCACACCCTACCGCGTAATCTGCTGGCAAAAGGCCAGATACTCTTTTTCGACCGGCTCGAAATCCTTGCCGATATATTCGTGAAATAATACCAGACCGATGACATGATTCCATAACACATTTCGCGGCATATTCCTGTCGGCGGCGACTCGTTTGCTGACTTCGTCGAGCGGCCAATCGCCATTCAAACCGTCCGCGAGTAATTTCTCGTAGGTCCGTCTATGCCGAGCGCCATGTGTTTCACGTAGGAAACGTGCCAGGGCATAGGACTGGCTGTAAAACGCCATGACCGCCTCGGCCTGGTTGGTTGCCAAAACGTCGCCGGGATGGGTTGCAATCAAATCCTCCAACGGTATCATTTTCCCCTTCGCCAACGTCCGTCTTAATGCATCCAGACGGTAGGTATTGAACGATGAGTCGAAATAATACGACCCGTTTATATTCGTGTGGGCTTCAAACAGCATGGCCACGCCTTCGTCGAGCCAGCTTGGCAGGCGAAACGTAAAATATTGATCGCTGAACTGATGCCATCCTTCGTGCCCGAGAACGCTCAGCGTACGCTGCCAGCCGATGTCGTAGGCGACACACGCCCCGTTGTGGTAATAGGCGCCCGCTTTGATTTGACAGAAGATATCCGCTTGGTCGTCGGCAAAATCCCGAGTGAAATTTTCCCATTGCCGTCGATCGGCAAACAAATAAATCACCGATTTAGATTTTATTTTGACCGGCTCGGGTAACTGAAGGTTATAGGCCGCATACGCCGACTCCATAAATCCGGGGATTTGGCAAAGGATCAGAGGCTTCAAGAGCGTTGTAAAGATTTCGTAGTGATCGGTGGTGAGTTTAAGGCCCAGCCCGTATTGATTTTTCCAGCCCTCCACATGGTTAAGGCCCGGCGGATTCGATTCCAACAGATACCTGTGCACAACGTTACAGGTAACCGGACATTGAGCGATAGCCTCTTTTTTTGCAATATTATCGGACTTACAATTGAGAAGACATACAATCGCAATAATGCATAGCAGTGAAAATCTTTTCACCACAACTCTTCCTCCAAAAGGCAAATAAATGGATTTATCCCGGCAACCCACTGCTTTACCGGGATAATTCCGAACCTGCCGATCTCACTGGATTCCCTCACTACCTTACCCATCGGCTGCAATCGGGATTGAATTCATAATATTTTGTCCACTTGGACATTCTTTTTCGTCTAAACTTGTGGTCGGCCGGATATGTTACATGCGGCATAGGTTTAGGAGTATCATGAATCATCGAATTAAAAGATTATGCAAACGTGCGAAGAAAAGGGACGAGGCCGCCGCCTGCGAATTGCTGACAATGTTCTATCCCGATATTTATGCATATCTGAGACGTCTTTCCGGCAGCAATCCAGACGCCGAGGATTTGACGCAGCAGACGTTTCTCAAAGTTTGGTCGTCGCTACACAGTTTTGCAGGCAGAAGCCGGTTTTCAACATGGCTCTACAAGATCGCTTACAACACCTACATCGATTGGCGGCGCGGTGAGGTGATGCGCGGGATCAACTATTCGGATCCGTGGTGGGATGGATATATGGATACGAATCCTGGTCCATTGGAAAATGCCGCCGACCGCCAGTTGGCCCAGCGCTTGTATGAGGCAGTGGACCGGCTCGATGAGGACAAGAAGCACGTTATCCACCTGCACTATTACCAGGGTTTATCTATAAGAGAAACTGCTCAAGTGTTGGGCATCGCAACAAGTACCGTTAAGTACCGGCTTCGCGAGGTCTTCAAGATCCTTAGGATCAAATTATGCGCCCATGAAGCTATAACACAACAAGAGCAAACGATTCCGTTTATAAAAGGAGAATCATTATGACTTTCCAAAACAAGTTCGAAAAATATCTCAAGGACGCTCCTAAACCGTCGGCCCCTGATGGCCTATTGAACAAATTGGAAGCAGACGTATCCTTGCGGGAAATGAAAACACATCAATTCTCTCTACGTAAGTGGTTTGTGCCGACTGGCCGTTCGGTATCCTCTTGGCGTGTGGCCGCTGCCATCGCCATTATAGTTCTGCTGCCTTTGAGCTACGGCGCCACGAAGTTAATAAAACGTTTTATCAACATCTCTCAACTTCCCGCTATTGAGGTGGATTTCCCTTCCACCGGTGCGCTTTCCCCGGACGCGAAATACTTTGCGGGAAACACATGGAACTCAGAATTGATTGTTATTGACACCTCGACAGGTAAACAGCGGAAGATCGCAGAGAATTGTTATGGGCCTGTCGTTTGGTCTGCCCAGGGAAGTGAAATCGCAACCATGAGTGGCCAGGAAGAATCTGTTCTTGTGGCAGTTTCGATGGAGACGGCCAAGACGCGGACTCTTCTGGAAGATCCGCCTGTGCTTCAGGATTGGTCACCTGATGGAAAATTCATTTTAGGCGTGAGAAGGCCCAGCGCGAGCGTTTACTCAGCGGTCATGGTCAATCTGGAGAACAAGGAAGAAACTGTCTTGGTCGAGAAAACGGAGAGCGCGCCGTCTCCCCGTTTTTCCCCAAATGGGGATCGAATCAGCTATACCACAACGGAGGAGAGCCAGTACATCCTGCACCTGCGAACGACTGATGGGCGCAGTCACGTGAAATACACGAATTTTCAGGGCGCAGTTGGGCAACCGCTATGGTCTCCCGATGGGGCCTACGTTGTCTTCACCGGGATACAGGAAGGACTCGACCGGCAGTACAAAGACCTGTGGGCGTTGCGCGTCCAGGGCAACCGATTTGCGGGGGAGCCTTTCCCGGTGGTTCCAGATGTTGAACAGATGGAATTCTACAACTGGTCGCGGAACGGGCAGTTGGCCTACCGGACCTCCTTCGAGCTGGGCGGCAGATTCGTTCTGCCGGTGGATCCACAGACAGGCAAAGCGGCCGGACCGCCCCGCCAATTAGTGCGGCAGGGAGGATTAGAACATTGTTGGTCGCCCGACGGGAATCAGATGGCCCTGCGGAAAGCAGGGGAATTGACTTTCATATCAGCAGCCAGTGGCCAGAAGACTCGAAAGCTGCCGCTATTTGCGACTGACTTTGAGCCTGCTCCCGCCGGCCGCAACATGGCCTGGTCGCCGGATGGGAGATGGATTGCTTTCTCCGGCTGGGACAAGAAGGGCAGGACAGGGATCTTTCTCATTACAGTCGAGACCGGAGAGGTAAAGCTGCTGGTGCCTCTGGAGACAAGGGTGGCCAATTTCCACCCGACCTGGGCGCCAGACAGCAAGAACATTGCTTATGCATACCAATCCAATGTTTATATCGTGAACATTGAAGATAGAAGATCAGTGAGAATCGCCACATCCGCTGGAGAAAAGAATGAAATACCCGGGCGCCCTGTTTTTGCACCCGATGGTCGTTCAGTAACTTATATGTTGGGCCCAAGAATATTGGCAACAACTCTAAACGGCGAGGAAACCAGGGAGCTGTTCCATTTGAAAGACAAGAATATCTCGGGCATCAACATCTATGATTTGGCTCCGGATGGTCGTCATATTGTGTTCACACCCGGTAATAGGGAGATCTGGTGCGCTGCCACAGATGGCAGTGAACCCTTCCAAATTGCCGATTTATCCAAGCTGGGGGATCAAGCCTGGGCGTGGTTGCCAAAATGGTCACCAAAAGGCGACGCCATTGCCTTTAGCGTCAATCATGAGAAGTCTCAGTATTGGGTAATGGAAAACTTCCTGCCGGCAAAGTAACCAGAAAGACAGCAGTCAAAACCGTAAGTGGGGCTGAATGGTCTCACTTACGGTTTATTTTGGAATCCGAGGCCGATCTAACGTGAAACTATATATTCTCGAAGTCCGCTCCGAAAGCCTCGGCGGTGAAGAGATACACTTCCGTCTCCGAATCCCTCCAGGCGTCTTCGGCCAACCCTGCTTTGTGCGCGCAGCAATACGCGAGGAATTGCTCCTTCGTCCATCCCGTCTCGTCAGCGACCTGCGGTAAAAAACAGCCCGAAAGATGACCACGTTTAATATAGATACCGTCAACGCCCAACCGAAGGCTTAACGGATTGTCCGTTCGTTTCAGCGGCGAGAGAACCGAGATTTCGATATCCAACTGTTCCAGCTCTCTCAGCCTGATGGGATCGGTGAAGAATCGCGGATCGCTCGTCGCGGAGGCTTTCGCCATTTCAACCACTAATTCGATCAAGGGACTATCCG
>JAFGTG010000591.1 GCA_016934255.1 Sedimentisphaerales bacterium | reverse complement strand
TGATAACCTGAGGTCCTGATCCCCACTCCCTGATCACTCCACAGGACACTACCGTAAGGCATCCCTTAGGGACTTACGGTGCTGATAGCCCGATACACTTTCTTTATTTCTCTAAATTCTTTGTTCCCAACCAGGATAAAGGGTATAATAAAAAAAACATCTTTGAGTGAGCATCTGTTGGAAGAAATAATGTCATTCGTGTGGAAACACGAACATGATGCGGGTTTTTCGGGCGATGTATGGATTTCGTCAGGGAAATGGGCCGGACAATTTTGGGACGCAAACATCGGATGGAATTATGTATGGTGTCCCCGTAATTCGCAGGCTTGACAAAGGCTTGCTCATAGATGTCCCCAGATACCCTAAAACAGAAAAATTCCTTATCTCAACCCATAAATTATTCAATAGAGCCAATTTTATTTATCTCGAAAAAAAATTAAAAAAACAGTGGACATTTGTTGACTGAAAATCGCATTATATTTTAGAAGAGGCGGTTCTCATATAAACGAGTTTAACATGGGAGGATCAACGAAAGGAGCAATATGAGAACAAAATCAACTTTAGTTATACACACTGTATTTTTCTTAAATTATGCATCATGAATACTAAACAACCCGACTCCGTCGCCGAGTACAGAAACGCAAACAATATTTTGCACTTGCTGTTGAGGCGACGGTGAGTCTTTAAAAAAAGGAGTCAAAAATGAGAACTCATATGTTAATACCTTTATTAGCCTTGATGCTTTCTTTAATCCTTGCCGGGTGTGCACAACAATCTCATCACCCGGCGTTAGTTCTCGACAGTTTCGAGACTGTTAGCCCGGGGGGTAACACGATCTTTGGTGGTGGCTTCGAGATACCAGGCCTGGATTTGAATCCAGTTCCGGGAGAAGGATCATGTCATGTCGAAGTTAGATTGTTACGAGTGCATTACGATGGCTCCAACGTCGGCCCCTTATGGGAGCTTCATGGTGAGATTAATCGCACACCGTGGAGTTACTTACGGGAATTGGAGCACGGGCGATGGAACGACGTCAATTTACCCATACTCGAGTATGAAAGCAAGAGTTGCCTTCCTCACCTGTTTTTATTCGAGGTGCGTGCCAAACAAGTACGTGAACCCCGCCCGTCAGAAGAAGGATCCAAATTTGCTATAGCTGGTATTGAATGTCCGACGCAGGGTGCTAAGCGAAAATTTGAGATGCTCGTGGAAGTGTGCGGGGAACCCTGGCCCCGGCTGTTCCGATGTAAGCACATAGCAGAACTGACTTTTGAATTTACCATCAAGACGATATGTCGGACATAATGACAAGATGGCGAGCGAGTTACTGGGGATGGGTCATATTAGTGACCACATGCTAATACGACATACGATGGTATGGTTATCTTGAAGAAGAACATCAAAATTCGATGGATGAGAACCGCCTTCTATTTTAAATGAAAAGTTGTCTTTTTATATCTGAGTTCAGATTTACAAATGCCAGGAACTGCGCATGGAGCGGGTAAGCATACGGTTGGCTTGGTCGTCATTGATGAATCGTTCGGTTTTTGGATTCCATTGGAGTTTGCGTTCTAATCTAATGGCAATGTCGTCTAAGTGGCAGATAGTATCAGAGCGGACCGCCTGCTCGACGGGGCAGATGGGTTGCCGGCGGTTCTTGACACATTCGATGAAATTGCGGCGATGATTCGTGCTTTGGGGCAGACGGATTTCGTTTGGGCCAATTGTGGCGGTCAGCAAGGACTTCGGTTCGGCGGCGATGAATTCTCGCTCCACTAAGATCCAGCCCTCAGATCCTAAGAATAGAATGCCAAGACCGTTGTGCAGCTTGAATGGTTCGGCGCGCTTGAGGGCTGTTCTGGTGTTCATGTGGATCATTTTGACGCCGTTTGCGTAGAGATGCTCGACCTCCCACTCGATGGGCGTATCGGCGAGGCCGTCGGCGGGGAGGACGCCCCGGCCGGAGATTTCGATTGGGCCGGACTCGTCCGTGCCGTTGCCCCATTGGGCGATGTCCACCGGGTGAATCCCCCAGGCGCCGCCGAGGCCACCCAAGGAATAGTCGTACATGTGGGTCCACATACCCTCCGTGCCCATCGCCCTGGAGGCGCACCGCTCGTAGGTATAAGGCGCCCACGGGGCCGGGCCGAGCCACGTGTCGTAGTCGAACTCGTTCTTGTCCGGCTGCGGTTGGGTCGGCTGGTTCGGACAGGTAATGCTCGGATGCGAGCCGACCATGATCGTATGCAATTTGCCGATCTTTTCGTTACGAACGAGTTCGCAGGCGAAGCGGAACTTTTCGTCGGATCGCTGCTGCGTACCGAACTGGAAGATGACGTTATAACGCTTAACGGCCTCGCGCACCGCCTTGCCATCGGTAATACACATCGCCAACGGCTTTTCGTAGTACATGTCTTTGCAGTTTTTAGCCGCTTCGATACCGATTAAAGCATGCCAATGGTCGGGCACGACGACCGTCACGGCGTCGATGTCGTCGCGGGTGAGCAATTCGCGGAAGTCGTGATGGACGTCGCAGCCTCTGCCGCCGTATCGTCTTTGCACTCGCTCGACGGCTCTTTGGCGAAATATCTCGCGCAAATCGCAGACGGCCACGGCCCGGACGTCGTCGTATCCAAGGAACGTTCGCAAGTGCCCGCCTCCCATACTGCCGACGCCGATGAAGCCCATCGCGACTTTCTCACTGGGCGGTACGGTGCCGTTTGCCCCTAATGCCGAACCGGGAACCACATAAGGAAAGCTCACGGCTCCCAATGTCGTGCCGCACACGTTGCTTAAGAATTGCCGTCGATTTAACCTGCTTCGTTTCATGAAGTACGCTCCGGTTTTGTTATTGAATTGCACGCCATTATACCTCAAAAACGTCGATTCCAGCAAGAAACGTTTAGTGGAAAGACTGGGGGGCTTTCTGAGTTCATCCTTAAGTATAAGCTGTTCTGGGCCGATGAGGCAGGGGGATAGACCGCGAATCCCCGGTTGGCTGAAAAGAACCTTGAAAATCGGGCTAAAATCGTCTATAATGGCATATGTTGGGTGAAATCAGCAGAATGTGGATTTTGGCAGGAGACAAAACCATGCAACCGAAAAACAAAATGAAGACAGGTCTTATTCACAGCAAGCGTTTTCTATTCGCATTTTTCGTTACCGTAGCGTTGTCATGCTTGGTCGCGGATAGCCGGGCGGATGAAAACGACTGGTTTATCTACCTGGGCACGAAGGAGGCCAAGAAAGCGCCGCGGAAGAATATCAACGCCGCCGAGGCGCTGCCGCCGTTGCCCTTGCCGGCCACGCCCTTACGGCGGACCGAGCGCAAGAAGCCGCCGCAGCCGGACTGTTTGGTGGGCAAGGTGATCTGGGGTGAGTCGGCCTCGTTTACCGATACGTCGGGCAGTAAGCTCGAAATCGCCGACTGGAACCTATGTCCCACGGACGCGGAGAAATTCGCGCAATGCGCCCGGGCGTTGGATTTGCAATATCATTGGCAGAACACCAATCTGAACGGCTTCCATTACGATCCGAAGATTCTACCTGCGTTGTTGTTCAGCGGTGTGCGAACGCTCAAGCTTAGCGATTCGCATATCCAGTCGCTGCGCGATTATGTGTTGAGCGGGGGGATGATTATCTGCGATTCAATCGCGGGGTCGCCGTATTTTTATGATTCGGCCAAGAACATTTTCCTTCGCGCGTTTCCCGAAAGTCGTTTTCGGGTGATCGCCGCCGACCATCCGCTCTATCATATGATCGTCGATGTCGATAAAGTCACCTGCCGAGGGAGCAATGGACAAAGCGAACCGTTTATGGAGGGGATTTTCATCGGCAGCCGGGTCGGTGTGCTGGTGTCGAAATTCGGTTTAGGGTGCGGTTGGAACCGCAATACCGAAAGGCTCGAGGATCTTAAGAATGCAGCGTATTATGATATCAAAAGCGCTAACGATCTCGGCGTTGATTTAGCTGCATATATTGTAGGTTATGCGGAAGTCGGGCTTGTCGAGGGACGGCCCGAAGTCTTCGGCCTGGCCGATCAGACGAGGCCCACGGACGAATTTGTTTTCGCGCAGATCAAGCACGACGGTCTCTGGAACGTGCATCCCGGTGCGGCTACGGCGCTGCTGACGAAGCTCCGCCGATATACCTCCGTCAGGGTGAATCTCAAACGCGTCGGCGTTGACTTAGCCCAGGATGATTTAGCTCCGTATCCGTTCCTTTACTTAACGGGCCTGGACAATTTCTCTTTTTCAGACCAGGAAGTCAGTTCGCTCAAACGGTATCTCAATTCGGGCGGTCTGCTCTTAATCAATAACGGTCTCGGATTGGGCACGTTCGACGCCGCCGTCCGACGTGAAATCAGGAATGTCTTGCCGAACGTGACGTTGGAGGCGATCCCGGCCGGGCACAATCTTCACAGCGGTATTTTCAACACGTCCGCCGTGCAATATACCCCGTCGCTGGCCAAGAGCAAGCCGGAGTTGGGCAATCAGCCGTACCTGTTGGGCGCGATGATGGAGGGCCAGTTGCGGGTGATCTATAGTCCGTACGATCTCGAGGCGGGCTGGCTCGAGGTGCATTATCCCCAGATGAGAGGGTATGAATCCATTTCCGCCCAGCGGCTGGGAATGAATATGATTTTATATATGATGACTCATTAAGGCATATTTCTATGACGGACAACGTTGCTTCCACCGTGAAATGTCCGGAGTGTGGCAAGGTATATAAGCTGGGCCACACGTCGCCGGGCAAGAAGGCTCGCTGCCGGTGCGGGTGCGAATTCGAGCTTGTACCCGATGGCGAATCGGCTTCCGATACGCGCCATCCCCGAAGGCTTGAGATTTCCGACGACGAGGCCCTGGCCCTGGTCGAAAAGATGGCCAAGGTCAAAACGTCGATTTTAAGCGAAGTGGGAAAGGTGATTGTGGGCCAAAAGGAGGTGCTCGAGCAGATTTTGACGGGATTTTTCGCCGGAGGGCATTGCCTTCTGCTCGGTGTGCCGGGCCTGGCCAAGACGCTGATGGTTCACAGTCTGGCCCAGACGATGCACCTTCAATTCAAGCGAATCCAGTTCACGCCCGACCTGATGCCCACGGATATAACCGGTACGAATATTTTGGAAGAAGACCCTGATACTCATCAGCGATGTTTTACGTTTCATAGAGGACCGATCTTCACGAATGTGCT
>JAFGTG010000590.1 GCA_016934255.1 Sedimentisphaerales bacterium | reverse complement strand
ATCGGAACGGATAAAGAGGGGGGCAAAACGCGAAAACCGCCGCGTAGTCCTTATACAGAGGCCCTTCGGGACGAGTTTCCCAATGATATTGGTTCGGACGCCGATGCGCCGGATGCGTTGGACGTTTATCGGCGCGCTCTGGCGGGGGCGCCGGACGGGAGCGTGACGATTTGCAGTGTTGGAGCGATGAGCAACCTTGAAGATTTGCTGAGGTTGCATCGAGATTTGATCGTAAAGAAAGTCAAAAACCTTGTCGTCATGGGCGGTCAATTTCCCGATTCGCGGGTCAACAGGCCGGAAACGAATGTTGTCATCGACGTGCCGGCGGCGAAATACGTGATCGAGAATTGGCCGGGCGAGATTTTATTTAGTGGATTTGAAGTTGGAAAGAAGATTCACGCCGGCGGGGCTCTTCTTTCGGTGACGAAACGCAACCCGGTGCGAAGAGCCTTTGAGTTATGGTCGTATCGTAGTAAGCGAGGTGTCAATAACGGCAAAGAAGCTTACGATCAGACGGCGGTCTTGCTCGCGGTTCGCGGTAGTGAGCCGAAGTATTGGGACGTCGTACGCGGGGGATATGTGGAGGTGTCCGATGAGGGACACACGCGTTGGATGGAAGACCCTGATGGGAAACATACATGGGTGAAGATTAAACAATATCCTCTCATTTTAAAAGATATAATCGATCGTTTGATGGCCAAACCTCCTCGCTTGAATCCGGGATTGCAGGTGCCCGGCCTGCTGCACGTCGGCGACGACGGACCTATGCTGGTGCGGGAAGACGGATCGCCGTTTTTATGGCTCGGCGACACGGCCTGGTCGATTTTCAATCAATCGCGAAAAGAAGATACGGAAAACGACCGCAGCGTTGAACAATATTTCGAGAATCGAGTGAAAAAGGGATTCACGGTCATTCAATCCCATTTATTGGTAAACCTTGTACGCGGTCCGATTAACAGCCCCAACGTTTACGGGCACGAGCCGTTTGAAAATGGTGATTTCACAAAACCTCGGATCGTTCCGGGACCCGACAACGATTATTGGGATTATGCCGACTATTTAATCACACGGGCGGGTGAATATGGTTTGTATATGGCCATTATCGCTGCCTGGATGAATAGCCTGGACGACGACCATCCAATGGTGAAAGATCCCTCGGTGGCCTATCGATATGGATATTTTCTGGGCGAGCGTTATCGCGACTATACCCATATCATCTGGCTGATGGGAGGAGATCCGAACCGGGAACGCCGGGAAAACCATCCGAATCGTCTGGCGATGACGCGTGCCCAGGCCGAGGGTATTGCCGATGGATTCAACGGCGATTGGGGCTTTGACGGGAAGGCCGATTATACCACGACACTGATGTCCTTCCATCCCGGCGGTGGCGGCTGGTCGTCTTCGACGTTTTTGCATGACGAGGAGTGGCTTGATTTCAACATGATTCAGACGACCTCCAGATACCGGTTCCGAAATTATGAAACGGTGACGGCCGACTACCAGCGGACACCTCCGAAACCGACATTCGATTCGGAAGTGGCTTATGAATATTCGATTTCACTCAATCAGCGCGAAAAGCAGCAATACCCGGGCCGCCGGGTCACGGCGTGGGACGTGCGGCGAGGCGCTTATTGGAATCTTTTTGCCGGCGGTTGCGGTCATACCTACGGGCACCGGAGTTTCATCGGCTGGGTACGGGCGGGTGAGTCGCCTTTAAAGCATGGCGCCGATAGGCCCTGGTTCGAATCGCTCGATGCGCCGGGATCCCAACAAATGTCATATCTTCGGCGGTTGATGGAATCCCGTCCCATGCTCCATCGTATTCCGGATCAGGGCTTGATTGCGGGCGATCCCGGGGAGTATGAAACTCGCATCCAGGCAACACGGGCGAAAAATGGCAAGTACGCGTTTATCTACGTCGCTAATGGTCGAAAATTCGACGTCGATCTGTCACGTCTTTCCGGTAGTGAAATCCAAGCCTGGTGGTTCAATCCGAGAGATGGAAAAACGTATGATACCGGCGGAACGATGGCGCGAAAGCCCTTCGCCGAATTGAGTAAGAAAGGGGAACGGACCTTTGCGCCGCCTTCCGCCGGTGAAGGGCAGGATTGGGTTTTGGTGCTCGATGATGCATCATGGCGGTTTTGTGCGCCGGGTGAGAGTCGGATGTGTTTCCCACCATCGGCAACGGCCGCTGATCATAACTGGTCGATGTGCTGTCCGGAAGAAGAAGGCATTGATTCGGTTAAACTTCAGCAGGCGATGCAGTTTTTTGAAGACGCTCTGGACGACCCCAAAACACCGGACGATCAGGAAGATGGAATTAAATACGCTTGTGTCCTTCGTAACGGCCGGATGATCTGGCCCAATCGCACCACTCCAACAGGACAAGGAGCCGACCTTAATCACCCATGCCAGATTTATTCGGCGACGAAGACGTTTGGCACAGGGGTGCTCGGATTATTGGTCGATCAGGGACTGGCCGATCTGGATATGCGGGCGAATGCCATCGTCGATATCGACCTGACTCAGGAGGATGGTCGGGGTGAGAAGGAATATCCATCGTATGACGAGATCACGCTTCGCCATCTGGCGACGTTCACAGACGGATTTATGGATGTGCGACCGAAATGGCCCGACACGGGAATGTATTTTCCATTCGATCCGCAGCCGCCTCGTTTTACGCCGCCCGGTTCAAAATATGCATACAACAGTTCTCCGCAGCTTCTGTCCTATTGCATGACGAAGCTGATTTACAATCATTTCAGCCAGCCTCCTTATTCGTGGTCCAAAGCGAAATGCAACCTGGATCATTACTTCGAGACATTTGTGGCGGATAAGATTGGCATGGCCCGCACCCATTGGCGATGGTCGAATGAATTTCCGAATCCGGGCGAATATACCATCGATCTATCGAATCCCGAGGGGTTGGATGTTCGACCGATTTCCCAATCGATATTCATGAGCGCCGGCGCGATGGCTCGTTGGGGACATCTGTTTCTGAACCGGGGTAACTGGAACGGCAAGCAGATCATCAGCCGGTCGTACGTCGATGAGGCAACCATGATTCAGGTCCCCAAAGAGATCGAACCGGATAATCCTAAAGCCGGTTATCGGGAAGCGCCGGGACGGTATGGTTACATGTGGTGGATCAACGGCTATGGCGGATGGACGGCTAAAGGACCGACACAGCCGCCGGTGCTTCGATGGCCGGACGCGCCCGAACGCACGGGGCCGACCACCGGCGTTTACGCCGCGAGCGGTTACTTAACGAATATATGCGTCGTGATCCATACGCTGAACACGGCTGACGGCGAAGGTCCGGCCAACATGGTCGTTGTACGACTGACTCGTGGCGTCATGCCGGACGGTCGAAAAAGCACGCCGGGGAGCTTCACGTCCGGGGAATATAACCGTTTTCTCAAGATGCTCGGCGAGGCGATTTTGCCGGAGTAAATATCATAACATCAAGGTGTTTTTACGAATTTTTGTGCCCGGTAACCCTGGATATCAGTCAGGTAAAGATTGCCCTGTGAATCAAAAGCAATGCCGTGAACCCAGTTGAGTTCCCCCTTGTTTCCCGGAGGTGTCGTTGTCATCGTCAGTGGAATGCGTTGGAGCACCTTTCCCTTTTGGTTCAGTTTCAGGACGACCTGGTCCCGCGGCGGTAGAATATTCAATTCACCCGTTTCCGCTTTTCTCGTAACAGAAGAGCCGCAGACCCAGATATCATCATCCTTCGACATCCAGAGGCCCCAGGGGGCGATCAGGTCCTCCCACACGGCGAGCAGCTTGCCCTTCGTGTCGAAGACCTGGATGCGGGCGTTCTCACGATCGGCCACATAGAGTCGCCCGCGCGAATCGGCGACAATCGAATGCGGCAGGGCGAATTGGCCCGGCTGCGTTCCGGCTTGGCCCCATTGATTCACATAGTTGCCTGCGGCATCGAAGTGAATGATCCGCCGGTTGTTATATCCATCAGATACGAAGATATCGCCGCTTGGGACAATCACCATGTCGGTCGGCCGGTCGAAGTGGCTCCGGTCGGCGCCGGCCTGGCCCGGCTCGCCGAGCGTCAATAGCAGCTTGCCATCGGGAGTATATTTGCGGACCGTGTGATTTGTAATATTGGCGGTCCAGACGTTTCCAGCCGGACCGATCCGGATGAAGTGCGCCCCGTTAGGATCCTCCACGTTCCAGGCACGAAGGAATGTTCCGTCGGGGTGATAGACCTGTACGGCCGGATTATTGCGAGTGAAGATATAGATATGGTTTTGGCGGTCTATGGTGACACCGGGCATCTGGACCCATGTAAAGTAGTCCGGCTTCTGAGGCCATGCGGCGTCCACGTCGAACTGCGGAGAGCCGCTCTGGACGGATCTACAGCCCTGGCTCAGAAAAAACAACGGCAATATAATTGTAACAAGGACGATTGTGGTCGAACGCATTAGACATTGCTCCTTTCTATCGGAATGGATTTTCTTCGTCGCTCAATCAGGCGTCGATCAGATTCCACAAGCGATTCAGCGATTCGATGGTTTTTTCCAGCTTCGCAGCGTCCGGCATCTTGCGGAGCTCCTGATCGAATGGCTCGCATTCGACGGGGCCGTCGTAGCCGATTTTGACCAGTGCATTGATAAAGCCTTTCAGGTCGATGACGCCCGTGGTGGTCGGCAGTCGGCGCCGATTGTCACGTTGTTCATCGACGGGAATATCCGGCGGGGCGTCGTTGACGTGAACGTGGACGATGTTCTCGTTGGACAATTGAAGGAGCTCCTCCACGGTCCCGTGCGAGGTGTACCAATGCCAGCTATCCATCAGAAGTCCTATGTTCCCGGTGCCGATGGCGTCGATGAGTTCCATGGCCTCGTGCTGGGTGCAGATAAACGCAAAGCGATTACGCATGCGGGACGTACGAGGCCCGACGAATTCCAGGCCGAGTCGGATACCGTTATCTTTGAGCGCCTTTGCGATTTCTCGAAAACGGGTTTTGTGCATTTCGAAATTTTGCAGATAGGTTCGTTCGGGATGGCCGGGTGAAATCCACGTCGCAACCCGCGTCACGCCCATGTGCTGTAGAATAGTCGCTTGTTTCGGCAATTTCGCAAGATCGGTCCTGAAACGATCTTCATCTCTGCGATATTCAACGGTCAGACCGGCGGCGCCGTACCGAATGCCCTTGGCTTTCATCGTGGCCACCCATTCGCGGATATCCGCGACGGACTTGTCCTCGAACTCTCCAACATCGGGAGTCATGCCGTCAAAGCCATACTTCACGGCGTATTCCAATGCCTGTTGCTGGTTGGCCCTCAAGCCGATATGGCCGCCTCCGAGGTTCTTATAGAATTTGACGCGATTATTGCTTTGCGAGGCCAGAACAAAAGATGGAGATAAATGTAGTGCTGCCCCCGCGGCGATTGCGGACCGGCAAAAAGTCCGTCTCGAAATCCGTTTCGATTGCATGTGTTTTGATTCAATCATGATCGTTTCTCCTGATTATCAGCATGGACAGACCTTGGGACTCCTTACGGAAAGAATCTACCCATCTGACAGCTTGATTTTCCTTTGTCATGCTGAGCAAAGCGAAGCATCTTGGATTGGGATGTATCATTGAGATTCTTCGCTCCGTTCAGAATGACAACAAATATTCCTAATGTACTCTATTAAAGCGTCCATCCTTGCCGGTACGGCCGCCGGATAAAGGCTTCCGCTTCGGGGCAACCGACGGCCTTCAGATTCTTTGCGTCCCAGTTAAGTTTCTCGCCCGTTCGCAGCGCCACGTTACAGAGCAGCGCCGCTTCGGTCAGGGCGCCCGAATAGTCGAAATTGCACGTGGTCGGTCCGCCTGTCTTGCAGGCCTCGGCCCATTCACGATGATGGCCGATGGAGTTCGGGATGAACGGTTCGGGCCGTTTGAAATCGGCGAACTTCTCCTCCGGCAGTAGCTGGTGTTTGCTATAATCGGCAATGAGCATGCCTTGGGAACCGATGAATAAGACTCCATTTTTCCACTGTGGGATGTTTCGTTCTTTCACAAAAGCCGGGTAACCTCCGCCGTTATACCAGGTCAACGTAACCGGGGGCAAGACGCCGCGCGCCGGATATTCCTGGCGGGAAATGGTCCAATGAGCGGCGCTTTCGGGATGAACCGGTCCTTCCGCCTCGATGCTGATCGGATGGCGTAAATGCAGCGCCCAGAAAGCCAGATCGCAATAGTGACAGAAGAAATCGCCCAGGTAGCCGTTGGCGAAGTTCCACCAGTAACGCCATCCTTTGGGTGCATAAGTCGGATGATAGGGCCGGTATTGGGCGGGCCCAAGCCACAGATCCCAATCGAGCGTTTCCGGTACAGGTGGACGATCCGAAGGGGCGTCCCTCTGTGACATATCTGTTGGGATGGGCGGCCCAGCGTAGTTGGCGCCGAGCCATACGTGGACATCGCGTATGCTTCCGATGGCGTTCGTCTGAACAAGCTCCACGACCCGGCGGTAATTATTTTCGGCGTGAATCTGGGTGCCCATTTGGGTAACGAGGTTGTTCTTTTTCGCGGTCTCGGCCATTAGCCGGGCTTCGTAAACGCTGTGGGTGAGCGGTTTCTCGCAATAGCAATGCTTGCCGAGTTTCATCGCCATCATCCCGGCCGGGGCGTGCGTATGATCGGGCGTGCCGATCACCACGGCGTCGATATTATTATGAATCTTGTCAAGCATCCGGCGGAAATCCGTGTATCGCGCGGCTTGTGGATACTGCTTGAACGTCTGTGCCGAATGTGTGTGGTCCACGTCGCACAACGCGACGATATTTTCACTGTCTCCGACTCCGTTCACGTCCGCGGCCCCGCGACCGCCGACGCCGATACAGGCCACGTCCAGTTTCGAGTTAGCTTGCGTGCCTCGGACCAGGCGGCTGTTGGCTAAAATAATAAAGCTTGCCCCGCTCCAGGCGGCATTCCGCAGAAAATCACGACGAGTTAATGAGGTGTTCATCATTTTGTACTCCTT
>JAFGTG010000589.1 GCA_016934255.1 Sedimentisphaerales bacterium | reverse complement strand
TTTTTCGGTTACGTTTCTGGAAGTAAAATCGACTGGTTGATGTGATAGGCTTTAAAAAACGACAGGTAATTGTGCTACAGTCTCAAATTTTAGGATAACAGCTTTTCGTCCAGTACCCCTGGAGTTACGAAGAGAATGTCTTCTAATAAAAGGCTTTTCTATCTGATGGGGTAACAAAGTGTGTGGAACAAAGCTCAAAAGGCGATTATTTCGCACAAACTTTGAATTTGCGGTTGTTTTTGAACGATAATAGTACAGGAAACCGCCTTCGGGGGGCCATCCTAATCCCGAAGTCCTACGGGATTAAGGATTGGCGAAGGACCTCAGGATGGAGGAAAACAGCCAGGTAATTGAGTCCCAACGTCCTTTGGGATTGTGGAGTATATGTAATGCGAATTAGGTATGTCGTATCATCGATGATTTTTTGGGGACGAGAGCATTCGCTTTCGCTCGAAGCCGAGTGCGAACTCTTGAAGTCTTTAGGTTTTGGGATCGAGCTATGGCCGAACATCAAAGGCCGGCACGAATGTCGATACGAAAGACGCAACTGGTCCCGCCTTGCAGCCGCGACGGAGGGGATGCTGGTCGCGATGCGTTCGCGACACGACAATCCGACGTTGGCACAGTGGAGCGAACAGATAGAGTGCGCCGCGATGTTGGGCGCCAATATCGTGACGGATCTGCCAAGTATCGGGATTCCGGACGAATCCGCCAATGGCGGACTGAACGGCTGCGACTTTGCCGATCAGATTATCAAACTGGCCGAGGAAAAAGACGTGTCATTGTGCCTCGAGTCGGAACGATTGGCGACGCTCAAAGAAGTGGGAAAGAGGTTCGAATCCGTCAGGTATTGTCTCGATGTCAGCCATGCCTTTCGCGACGGAGAATGTTCATTCACGCAATACGTGGACGACCTGGGTTCCAGAGTCGGCCATCTGCACCTGAGTGATAATTTCGGACCGGCCCACCATCGCACACCGGCCCGAACGAGGATATCCAGTGATAGCTTTGGTTTTCCGGATGATCGTTCGGCGTATCAGGGTTTATGTCGGTTTTGGTGCGGAGGCGGGATGCCGATTGAGGAGTGGGATTATCTGCTCGAAAGCCTGAGTCGGTACGACAACGACATCGTCGGCTCGATTGAGCTGTCCCCTTGTCCACCGGCCGTGATGATCCGCCAGGCCAGCGAATTTCTGTTTGAGACCTTGAATTGGCCGAACAAGCCGGAGAAAATGATAAATTCTAATGTTTAAGCCTCGCTATTTATGATAAAATGTGTCCAATAGATTCATAATGTTTTTTTATGTGGGAGACAGGTACTATGAAAACCGCTCATTATATACTGTTGGCATGTGCTCTGCTGATCGGCGGCTGTTCCTCGTCGTTAAGACAGGAAGGAAGCTCCGCCCGGCTCGGCTATGATTTCAGCGGCATCGAGAAAGTAGCGATTGTTTCCGTCGAGGGAACGATCGTCAGCGAAACGGCCCGGGATCAAATTGCCGAATTCTTTGCGATCGAACTATTGGAACACGGCTACGCCCCCATTGGACGCCCCCAGGTCCGAAGGCTCCTGGCCCTTCGTGCGGCCGAAGTGAATGAAGCGGCCGTCATGGATTTGAGCAATCCCGAGGAGGCCGTGGAGATCGGCCTGGCCCTGAAAGCCCCGGCGGTGTTGACCATTAACGTGCCCCACTTCGGCGAAGCCATATCTATCACGGCAACCATGATCGACGTCGAAGACGGCAGTATCTTATGGATCGCTCACAGCTCGGGTCGCGGCGCCACAGGCGAATCCGGCTTTTTCGGTATGGGAGGTGGAGGCGCTCAGCAAGATGATTTGCTTAGCGGTCCCTCAGCCCGGCCGGCCGGCTCGACATCCGGCTTGCCTCTGTCTCCTGATGAAGCCAAGCAGGTCCAATCCATTATAAAGGACGTATGCCGAAGCCTGCCCACAAAAGCCGCCGAAAAATGGTAAAACAAGGTCGAATCACCCTTTACTGTACGGAGTGACCGGCAGCGGCCAGAAAAGCTTCGATGTTCTCCGTCGGGACGTCGGGAGGCATACCCCCGCCACAGGAGAGAATAATCCGGCGTCTGTCCTCGACCGAATCCAGCGCCGACGTGACATACTTTCGCACATCGTCGGGCGTACCCGCCGCCAGGACGTCCCGCGTGGGAATGTTACCCAATAAAGTGACTTCGCCGCCCGTTAGGTCTTTCATCTCGGCCAGAGAATGTTGATAGCTGAAATTGAAGAGGTTCACACCCATTTGCGCCAGATAAGGGGCGCATACCAGGCCCATTGCATCGTTATGGAAAAATCTCACAGCGACATCAAGCGATTGGAAAATGCGTGTGAGGTACGGCAGTGCCATTTCTTTGAAATCCTCTTCACCGATGAAGCCTACAATATCGTCGAGGATCAGTATTCCATCAGTGGATGGAAACGTCTGCGCTTGAAGTTCGAGCCATTCGACGATGAAGTCCGTAATGATTCCAAGCAACGCATGGGTCTGGACGGGATCGGTTCGAATCGCCATGAGAAATTCCGTCGTGCCCATTAGGAACGAGGCGATATTAAGCGGACCGCGCGAGACGGCGAACTTGATGCTATGGTCGGTTTGTTCGATAGGATCCTTATAACGCTTGAGACGGTTCAGGACAAAAGGCAATAAGCCGTCCTTTTTGGGATTCGGTTTAACGAGTGAAGATAGCGACTGGATATCGGTGATAATCTTGTCGGCGTAGGGAAATTCATTTTCTTCCCATGAACACTTGGCGCCGAATGCAGAAGGCTCGGTGCACATACCGAATTCCGACCAGAAACCCGGAAGGAACATCACATCAGGAAACCGCTTGATGGCCTTGAGGTTTCCCTCGAACCACATCGGCTCGCTGGAATAGTAATCGAGGATGGACATGCCCGCCCAGCCGGGCAACCAGGGGCTGTCGATAATAAAGCCCACCGGCACCGACTCAACGGTCTCGCCATGAATCACGGCCAGCAATTTAGACCATTGTTCGCCCGTCATGCTGTTTGGGGTTTCTTACGAGCAAAGTGAACGACGACGCACAGAGCGATGAAACCGACGAGCAGGATAATGCCGAGCCATTGCAGCTTCGACCACAAACTCCACACACTGCCGAACGCCGCCGCTCCGGACGCCAGCGCCATGAGAACGTTCCAAAGAATTCGTTTTCCACCCTGCGGCATATTGTTGCCCAGGAAGGTCTTCTGGTTCATGAGCAGGAAGAATGCGAAGTACGCAATCGGCAACAGGACCATCGCAAAGACGGACGTCGGCACGGCCAGGTAAGGCGCGGCGTCTTTCCAGAAGAACGGTCCGAGCGCTCCGACCGAAACCATCAAACTCCCGATCTTCTGCGTCCAGCCCCTCGGCGGACGGCCTAACAACTCGCAGAAACAAAGACCGTTAATGGTCATGAGCATCGTCGCGGCGCTCAACGCCATTCCAATGACACCAAGACCGAAAAGATATTGAGCAATAACCGGTCCGGTCAGCGGCGCCAATGTGTCGGCTAAGTTGAAGGCGTCGCGTTTGACCAGCATCGCCGCCATTCTCTTATCGGCCCAGGGCAGTGCTTCCGTTTTTGCGGTCATTTCTTCCGGGGTGAGCTTGCCGTAGGCCTCTTGCCCGATCTCGAATTTGAGTCTGTCTTTGAGAAGTCCCTTGTAAGGACCGACAAGGTTCGCCGCCGGCTCTTCTGTGATCGTGCCGCCGGGCTCATCGGCCACCAAACCCTGGGCCGGCACGGCATGAAACTGGCTGCTCGATGCAATCACCACACAGCCCGTCGCAAGGATAAAGGGAATGAATAAGCCGGTGGATAAATCGAAGATCGCCAGGCCGCGGAAGTGTTTGTCCCACCCTTTGCGAAGCATCGAGTAAGGCAGTAAAAACGTCATATTAATACCGACGGCGGTGGCCGCGGCGCTGATCATAACGTCGCGCTGCTGGCCCACGATCATATTCGTCCAGAAGGGACGGAATTGCTCGGTGACCTTCTCGATGTGCGGCATGATTTTGTCTGTGGGCTTGACGAACAAACTCAGGTCGGGAATGAGACCACTGAGGATTTCACCCCAGAGAATTTTTCCTTCGATGCTGAGTTTGACGACAACCCCGATGAAGCTGAGCACGATAATACTGACGATGGTCTTAATCAGAATCTCGAAGACCTTAACCCCCTTGCCGCCGGCGCCGTAGGTCATCGAAAACGTCAGGCCCAACGCAAGGAAGATGGCTCCGGCGATCATCTTTCCGGGTATCTCGCTCATGACCGTCGGACCGATGAGTCCAGGCAACAGGTTTTGCCTTAGTGCGGCTGTACCCAGTGCGAACTGGGGCAATGACCAGACGAGGTTCGCCATCATGGAAGCGAGCAGCCAGCCCCAGCCGAGGATCGGACTGACGTGCTCGTTGATGCCTCGAAGGGGTCGGTTTCCCGTCGAGAGAGTAACGTACGCGATAGCGCT
>JAFGTG010000588.1 GCA_016934255.1 Sedimentisphaerales bacterium | reverse complement strand
ATTGCTCCAGTAACACGAATCGAAGGCCACGCCAAGATCACGATCAATCTTGACGACGATGGCAACGTCGAGGATACCTTTGTCAACGTCGTGGAACTTCGCGGTTTCGAGAAATTCTGTATCGGACGGCCGGTCGAGGAGCTGCCGCGGATCGTCACGAGCATTTGCGGCGTCTGCCCGTGGCACCACCACCTGGCCTCGGCCAAAGCAAACGATGCGATTTTTGGCGTCACGCCGCCCCCGACGGGTCAAAAGCTGCGCGACCTGTGCCAAAGTATCGCTTTTTGCTCGGATAAAATTCTCCATTTCTTCTTCCTGGCCGGTCCCGACTTTGTGATGGGACCCGATGCCGACTACTCCGTACGCAACGTGATCGGCATCGCCCAGTCCAATCCGGACCTCGGCAAAAAGGTTATCCGCGCCCGGCACCTCGGCACGCAAATGTTGGGTATCACCTCGGGCAAAGCGATTCACCCCGTTACCGCTGTACCTGGAGGCTTTTCCAAACCTCTGACGGAAAAGGACCGGGACCAACTGCTGCCCATGGCCAACGAGGTGCTTGAATTTGCCAAATTCGCCATTAGCTTAGCGAAGGAAAACATCTTTCCCAAATACCTCGATGAGATCGAAACGATCGGGATGATCGAGACCGGCTTCCTCGGCACGGTCACCGACGACGGCAGCCTCAACGTCTATGACGGTAAACTCCGTCTGATGAAACCGGATGCCACATATGAGGAATTCGCTTACGATCAGTACACCGAGTACATTGGCGAGCACATCGAGCCCTGGACCTACCTGAAGTTCCCCTACGCCAAGAAATGGGGCGACTTCAGCATGGATATTGAAAGCCCGGTCGGGATTTACCGCACCAACGCCCTGGCCCGGGTCAACGTCTGCGATCAGATGGCGACGCCATTAGCTCAGGCGGAACTGGAAGAATTTAGAGAGAAATTTGGACGCCCCGCTCAGCAAACCCTCCTTTACAACTATGCCCGGCTTATCGAGCTGGTTTATAATGCCGAGCACATGATCGAGCTCTTGAACGACCCGGAAATTACCGGAAAGGAAACACGCGTCCCGGTCACGCCGCGAGCGGCCCGAGGCATAGGTTGTGTCGAAGCCCCCAGAGGCACGTTGATCCATGATTATGAGACGGATGAAAACGGGCTGGTCACGAACGTCAATCTGATCGTCGGGACGACCCACAATAACGCACCGATCAACATGTCCGTTAAACAAACAGCCAAAGCCCTGATTAAGGACGGTAACTACGACCAGGGCACGCTTAACAAGCTGGAGATGGCCATCAGGGCGTACGATCCCTGCCTGTCCTGTGCGACGCACAAAATGGACAGTAGTATTGCCGTAAAGGTTGAAATCCGTGATAGTCGCGGTAAAATAATCGACACCCTGGCCAACTGGTGATTTAACGGGCTGTTCCGCCAACGACCAAGAAAGTTCAGGCGGTAGCTGCAAGAACATTTCGGGGATGGCTTATCGAAAGGGCCATCCCCGAAAATCTTTACGCAGACACGGACTAAAACAATCCGAACCGGTGGCGCAGGTGATGAGCAGGGAAACTGAATTAAAAACGAGATAATCTTGTATGGTTTCGGACGAAAACATTCAATCAACCAGTTATGAGTTGCCATTGGATGAAGAACCTCTCGATGATTTTGAGAAAAATGTGTCGGGTACCCCTCTCTCGGAATCCCTGCTCAAACGAAACGTGCTGTGGTTTTGCCAATTCAGGTGGATCGTCATCGGCGTTCTCGTCTCTTTCGGCTTTTTGGGTTTATTTCCCGGACTGATCGATCGCCTTGGAATGCGTCCGCCGGGGGCATGGCCCTTTATCATCGCCGCGGTGTTAACGGCTACCAATCTAATCTTCCTGTCTTTAGCCCGCACTGAAACACCTTCGATCACCGTCCGATTTAATCTCTGGAGCCAGATCACGACGGACCTGGTGATTCTCACGGTGGTGATCTACTTCGTCGGCGGCCTGGAAACAAACATCGCATTTGCCTATCTTTTCCATATCGTGTTGGCTTGTGTGTTTTTTTCCCGCAGGCATAGTCTGATTGTAACGATTATGGCGATTGGTATGTTTGCGGCCAGTAGCGCCGCCGAATACATCCTGGGGATATTGCCCCCGACGAGCATTTTCGCAGGCCCGCTTTGCGGACAGGACATCTCTCTGCAACCATCGGTATTGATATTGAATTTCCTGCTGGCCGTCGGTATATGGCTGGTCGTATGGTATTTGGCCTCTTATCTATCGTCGATGGTGCGCCGAAGAGATTTTCAGCTCGACGAGACCAATCGCCGGCTCATCGCCGCTCAGGAAGAGCGCTCCCGGCACATGCTGGCCACGACGCATCAGTTAAAAGCTCCTTTCGCGGCCATTTACTCGAATGCACAACTCTTGCAACAGGGATATTGCGGTCAACTCCCGGACGAAGCGATACCGGTGGTGCAGCGGATTTCGTCGAGATGCAGACGATTGACGGCGGAAATCCAGAAAATGCTACAGTTGGCCAATCTCAGTTCAACCAGCCAGGCCGCTCTTCCCCGCTCGCGAATCGTCTCAACCGATCTGCTGTTATGGTGTATTTCTCAGGTGGAGCCTATCGCCCAGGAAAAGGGCGTTACGTTTAAGGCGGACATGCGTCCGGTCCCGATGGTGGGCACGGAAGACCACTTCAAAATGCTGTTTATTAACCTCCTGGCCAATGCCGTCATTTATTCCCACCGAGGCGGCGAGGTCCACATTACCTGCCGTCCGGGTCCGAATTCGGAACCTATCGTGATCATTTCCGACCAGGGAATTGGGATTCCGGCTGAAAAAATACCGCGTATTTTCGAGGAGCACTACCGCACCAAGGAAGCCATGCAGCACAATAAAGAATCCTCCGGCCTTGGCTTAGCTATTGTCAAACAGGTCGCACAGATGTATAAAATACATATACGGGTCGAAAGTCGTCCCGATTCCGGCACAACATTTGAACTTAGATTTCCCGTCGTCGAGGAAAACGCCGGCGGCGAGATAAAGGAGAAGTAGAAATGGCTTATATTTTGATTGTAGATGACGACGAAGATTTCGCCAGCACGGCGGCCATTGTCCTACAGAAGGAAGGACACGACATCAAGATTGAATTGAGTACGGATGACGCCGAAAAAAGCATGGAGGACAAGACACCGGATTTGGTGGTTCTGGACGTGATGTTTCCGGAGGATGATTCGGCGGGATTCGAACTGGCCCGTCTCATGCGCCACAAGAATGAAAAACTCAAAAAAGTCCCGATTCTCATGTTAACGGCGATTAATACCAAATTCCCCCTGGGATTTGGCTCGAAAGATATCGACGAAGACTGGCTGCCCGTCGCGGATTTCCTTGAAAAGCCCGTGGATTTCGAGGTGTTAAGACACAAAGTCTCCGCCCTTCTCAGCGAAAGCTAAAATAGTTCGTCTGTTGGAAAAACCTGTTTAAATATAAATAACACAGACGGTCGGTCCCCTGACTGATTGTGTTGACAAATATAAAAATCCAATGGAACACGATTGGTACAACAAATCTATTCTGATCCTGGGATGCGGCAATATTCTCATTGGGGATGACGGTTTCGGTCCGGCGGTGACCCGGCGTCTTCGTGAGAATTTTACAATTCCCGATGACGCTTGCGTGTTCGACGCCGGAACGTCGGTTCGAGAGATTCTTTTCGATACGATCCTGTCCGATAAAAAGCCGACGAAGATCATCATCGTCGATGCCGTAGATTACGGGCGGGAGCCGGGAGAGCTTTTCTGGCTGGACATCGACGGTATCCCGGAAGTAAAACTGGATGATTTTTCAATGCACCAAATCCCCACGTCGAACCTGCTCCGGGAACTACGGGATTTATGTGGTATAGAAGTGATCGTCATGGCATGCCAAACGGGTTCTGCAACGAATTATGTAAATCCGGGTTTATCAATACCCGTTGAAAAAGCAGTTGAGAAGGCCGCTCGGATACTTTCCAACGAACACCTTTCATAATCGAAACCATTCAATTTTTTCACTCTGTGCAGTTTCACAAACAGCTTGAATAATGAATTGAATTTTTTTTATATGATGTAAAACAGGTGTTAATTTACGCAAAAAAGGAAATTTAAAAATTTTAATTTTTTCTTGAAATTAACCATGACTTAAAATGGGGTACGTGGTAAACTTGGTGAAGCTGTAGAGCAGAGTATCTGTTTTTTTACTTGCTCTTTCTTTACAGGCTGTTTGTTTTCGCCCTGTGAGAAATGAGTAGCTGCAGTGAGGAAATGATGAAAAGTTACGATTTAACGCATTCCATTCCCTCCACTTCATAAACAGATTCTACTCTTGATTGCTCCGGTGAAGGGAATCAGGCGAGTCGGAGCAGCCCGGGCATTCGGATAATGCCTGGCCCTGTCGGCGTCTTAGGAGAAGGGACGTCAGGGAACCTCAGGCATGGATATTCGGTGAACGAAGAGGGTAAAGAGCAGAAAATGTAGCTGTAAGCCATTTTTGAAAGCAGCTCAAGGACTGTTTATTTGAAGATGGACATGACGATGAACCATCGCGCCCGGGGTCTAATTTCACCCAGGGAGCAGATCGGAAAAAGAAGCCCAAAATCGCTTATAAAAAATTTGATATATGCCCAGGATTTGTGGATAGACGTTTTGTCCAACAACTGAAAACCCTCTTCCTTAGAGACAGGACGTGGGAGAAAGGAGGTGTGTGAGGGTAATGAAAAACTGATGAGTCGCAGGCATAAAAATGTTTGCGAATCGCCGAGAGAATCCGGCTTGCTCCCTCGGTGACAAAACGGTGGAAGATCGATGATTTGAAATCGTAAAAAAGCCCCGATTCGATGCTCAAAACGGGCAAGAGTACCTGGATCGGCAACAATGGTCAAGCCCGTTGTGTGTAACACAGGCGAAGGCTCGCTTGTGTGATAAAAACCTTGATTAGCCCCGTTGGCCCTGATTGGCCGTAGAGGGGCGATATTAAGAGAGGGTAATAAAAATGGTAAAAAGAACTTTAATTGCGATCGCATTCGTCGCATTTCTCGCAAGCACGGCACCCGCGGATATCGAAGTATATTACTGGGGTCCTATGAGTGGTGGTGATTTAAATAATGAGTCCGGCGTCAAAGTCGATGGCAACGAGGCGGTTTACTGGCCTTACGAGTACAAAGAGCTCGATATTTGCTCCATGCCCATCCTGATGGAAATCGGCATGTATGTCGATGTCAAGGATTGCAAGGACAGAGAGATCGTCCTCAAGCAGGTCGATTGCGCCGAAATCGGCAAGTCCGCCAATCAATTCCCGTGCTACCTCGATTGTGAGACCATCAACATCAGAGCCAACTTCGACGTAAAGCTCGGTACGCGAATCGTGAAAAACGGTAGCGTTCTGGACGAGGTCGAAGGCTTCTATGACGGCGGCGATGTGGTCCCCGGTGACGGGGCTTACCATGCGATGAGTGTATGTGTCAGAGCATGGGAAGCGGATCTGTATAATGGCACCTATGGTGAGGAAGTCAATGTCGGTACGCTTTATATAACGGCAAAGCCTGACGTTTAATCGGCACTTCGCTCTCCTTACGAAGAGTTCATTTGATGTGGGGGGGGAGTGAATGGAATTTACTCCTCTCCTTTTTGTAAAACAAATATTCGAACAATCTTTAGGACACGCTTTACTTTTACCCCCATTCGGAAGTGTGCCGCATCATCAATCACCTCAAACGACCGAGACCTGGATACTCCCCTCTCAGATCCACCTCTGAGCACCCATTTATAATTCTCATATCTTCTTATATAGAAATACTTTATGTTAATTATGAATCCTTGGATTTTCAGACAAGAACGCAAATCGGAGGGTACCAGGCCGACGCTAAAATTCACTTTCAAAGTGCAGACAAAACGTGAAAATTTGCAGCATTGATAAAAGGGGGGATTTGAGTAAAATAAAAAATATAAAATTTACTTATTTTATTGTTGACACAAAAGGGGAAATATGGTAAATTTAGCGAAGTAATATAGAGCAGAGTGACTGTTACAGCATAATGTATGCAGTGCAGGCAGTATGTTTGATGCCTTGCCAGTTCAAAACACCAACGGGTGAGGAGATGATGAAAAGTTGCAACGTGATCTATTCCGCAACGTCCACTCCGTAAACAGCTTCTACTCTTGATTGCTCTGGCAAATGGATTTAAGCGAGCCGGAGCATACCGGGCAGTTCGGATAATGCCTGGTCCTGTGGGTATCCGGGAGGATGCCTAAAGGAGGGCTTCAGAAAGGGATTTCTCGCTTTAATAGGGTGATGAGCAGACTAAAAGGTGTCTGCGCTCTTGAAGCAGCTTTAGGTATGTCGTCAAGAGATGGAAAAATAACACAACCCATCGCGCTTGAGGTCTAATTTTAAACTCTTGGCAGGTGGGAAACGTGACGTCCGAAATGAAGTCCGAAAAATCGAACCTTTATGATGAAGAAATGCCCAGGATTTGTGGATAGAAGTTTTTGTCCAAATTGATTAGAAAACCCCTTCCTTAGGTACAGGACGTGGGAGAAAGGAGGTGTGTGAGGGTAATGAAAAACTGATGAGTCGCAGGCATGAAGGTGTTTGCGAGTCGCCGGGAGAACGCGGCTTGATCGCTCGGTGGCAAGACGATTGAGAATCGCTGATTCGAAATCGCAAAAATCTATACAAGCCCCGATCCGGTGGCCAAAACGGGCAAGGATATCGGAATCGGTAAATAGTTTTGAAAACCCCGTATATGTGACTCGGGTGTCTGTAATCCCGAGCATGAAAACCCTGATTAGCTCTGGAGGCAACGATAAAGCCAGTGCAGAGCGATGTTTAGAGAGGGAAAATGAAAATGGTAAAAAGAACTTTAATTGCGATTGCATTAGTAGCATTACTCGCAAGCACGGCGCCAGCGGATATCGAAGTATTCTACTGGGGTCCTATGGGCGGTGGTGATTTGAACAAAGAGTCCGGCGTGAAAGTCGATGGCAACGAGAAGGTT
>JAFGTG010000587.1 GCA_016934255.1 Sedimentisphaerales bacterium | reverse complement strand
TATCGAGAATCGTCATAAACGCTTCCTGGGGTATCTGAACGTTGCCGACGCTTTTCATCCGCTTTTTACCTTCTTTTTGTTTCTTTAACAACTTCATTTTCCGCGTCACGTCACCGCCGTACAGCTTTTGCGTGACGTCTTTGCGGTAGCCTTTGATGGTTTCTCTGGCGATGATTTTTCCGCCGATTGCCACCTGCAGGGGAATCTCAAACTGGTGTCGCGGGATCGCCCGGCGCAACTTGATAATCAGCTTCCGGCCTCGCGCCTCCGCCTGGCTGCGATGGACGATCAAGCTCAACGCATCGACCGCCACGTGGTTGACGAGAATATCGATCTTAACAAGATCGCCGGGCTGAAAACCGATGAACTCATAATCCATCGTTGCATAGCCGCGACTGATCCCCTTGAGAAGATCGTAAAAATCATACACGATCTCGGCGAGCGGAGCTTGATACTCGAACATCACCCGGGTCGTACTCAGATAATCCGTTTTCACGAGCTTGCACCGCCTGGAATCCGCCAGTTTCATAATCCCGCCGATCGAATCGGTCCCGGTGATAATCTCCAGGCGAACGAACGGCTCGCGAAGTTCCTCGATGTGACTTGGATCGGGCAATTGACTCGGCGATTCGATCCTCTTAACCTCCCCGTCCTTCGTGACGACCTCATAGCTCACCGTCGGCGCCGTTTGGACGACCTCGATATCATTCTCACGTTCCAGGCGTTCCTGAACGATCTCCATATGCAGCAAACCGAGGAAGCCGCATCGAAAACCGAAACCCAGCGCCGGTGAATTCTGGGGGCTGAATGAAAAACTCGCGTCGTTCAGCGTTAGCTTATCGAACGCGTCTCTGAGCTTCGAATAATCCGTGTTCGTCCCGGGATAGAAATCCGAAAAGACCATCTGCATCGGCGCTTTATAGCCCGGCAGGGCCTTAGACGCCGGCCTGGCGAAGTCTGTAATCGTGTCGCCTATCGTTACGTCCGCCAACTCGTGAATGTTGGCGATGACATAACCGACCTCCCCAGTGCCGAGCTCGTCAGCCGCGGTCATCTCCGGTTTGAATTTTCCCAGCTCGGTAATCAGATACGTTCTGCCACTTCGCATAAAGCTGACCTTTTGCTTGACTTTTAGCGATCCGGCGAAAACTCTCACGTAACAGATCACCCCACGGTACTGGTCGCAATGGCTGTCGAAAATCAGCGCCGCCGTCGGCTGGTCGCTTTTATCCTCCGGCGCCGGAAGTAACGTTACGATGGCGTCGAGAAGCTCTTTCACGCCCAATCCGGTCTTAGCGCTAACCTTGAAACATTCATTCGCGCCGATCCCAATAACATGGCTGACCTCCTCGGCGGTTGATTGCACGTCCGCGGCGGGAAGATCCACCTTGTTGATAACGCTTAAAAGTTCGACATCATTTTCCATCGCCAGATAAGCATTCGCCACCGTTTGTGCTTCGACGCCCTGGCTGGCGTCCACCACGAGCAACCCGCCCTCACAGGCCGCCAATGCGCGTGACACCTCGTAATGAAAATCCACATGACCGGGCGTATCGATCAGGTTCAGCATATAGGTCTGACCCTCGTACTGATACTCCATCGTGACCGCCGACGCCTTGATGGTGATTCCGCGTTCGCGCTCGATATCCATGTCGTCGAGAAGCTGCTCGGCCTTTTGACGGTCGGAAATCGTACCGGTCAGTTCGATCATGCGGTCGGCCAGCGTGCTCTTGCCGTGATCGATGTGGGCGATAATTGAAAAATTTCGTATATATTTTGTATTCATTTCGTATCGGGCTGATTTATTTTATGTCGTTGACTTCGTTTTCAATTACATCTTGAAACATTGTACCTATTGTTGCATGGGCTGCAAAGCGATGGTGGCTTTGATGAGATAGCTACAGACGCACCGGTTGGATGCTTCGGGAACCAGGAGCAGCCCGGCGGCGGGGATCGTATTAATCCAGCAGCCGGGTCTGATGCCGCCGTAGTTGATTGTGCCCGTGTCGGTCAACAGGTCTCTATATCCGAGCGTCGCCGAGCGGAACGCCAATAAATGCTTCGAGCCGGCCAGGGTGCCACAGCCATAGGAGCGTTCAAAATGAAAATCCTTTTTCTCGCCGGTCAAGAGGTCCCACGCACCGGGCTGGGCGTAGATCGTGGTATCATTGAGAATAGGCCGGGAGCCGTAGCGCGCTTCCACGTCCCACAGCTTATCTCCGGTCGATGCTCGAAAAGCAGCCATTTTGCCGCCAATTTCCGACACCAATTTGAAGCGCGTGTCCTGATAAGACATCAATAACACATCATACTTTTCACTCACCGCCAGCATCGTGCCGTATATGTTGTCGGATACCTCCCAGCGAACGTCGCCGGTATCCATGTTGAGTGCTATAAGCGTTCCCAGCGGTTGTGAATAGTTTTTAAGTTTTTCCTTTTCTTCGGCAGCTTGTTCTTTGTCGAGAATTAGCATCCGATCATTCAAGGCCAACGGCCTGTCGATGAGATAGACCGTGCCGTCTCCGATGGCGATTGTGTTATTTCGGATGGAATGTTGGGGAGTATAGGTCCATTTCAGCTTGCCGGTTTCGGTGTCCATCGCAAACAAGTGTACGGATTCCGTAAACTGGGTTTGCATATCACTCTTGCCGTAGCGATATTTCACGATGTGTTCCGTATCCGCTAAGGTGCCAAACAATATCTTGTTCTTGCAGGCGATGTATCCCCATATTTTCATCTTGTTCTTCGGATGTTCCGGGGCGTTGAATTCTGTGATGAGTTTGCCTGTCGCAGGATCCAATTTCAAACATTTGTCCTCTGTACGTAAATAAAGCCCCTCAGAGGTGACGCAAAAATTACTTCCCGTCCCGGCCGTTCCCATCAGGTGTTCCTGGTCGTAGGCTTTTAAAATGTTTTGGAGGGGATATTCCCAAAGGACGTGTCCGTTATAGGCGTCGAGGGCGCGCAGGCCATGGAGACCTTCGACAAATAACCGTCCACCGAGGCAAAGCGGCGCCGGACCCCGGCCGTGTCGGGACGGCATCTCGAAATCGTTGTCGATGAACCATAACATTTCCAGTGGCCCTCGGACCCGTTCGTCCGTAGAGCAGTTTGTATTCGCGGGATCGCAATACTGGTGCGTCCAGGTACCGTCGCCTTCGAGAGGGCCGCGAACGGTCATACGCATTTCGTTGAGTTTGCCCAGACACGCCGTGCCGCCATAAGGCCGTAGAATACGGTCTATCTCTTTCTGGGGTACAGAGTCGGCGCCCTGGTTTAAAGATGTTCCCGATACAACCAGGTTGGCGAAGTAATTTGGAAGCTCCGTCTCAGTAAGACTTCGCTGCAATACGGTAATCCGCGTGCCATACAGCCCAGCCTCATCGAGTCGTTTGCGTGCTCTGGCCGCTTTCTCTGGATCTGATTCAACCGCGTAGATATTAAGTTCTGTGCGTTTGGCCAGTTCGTAAGCAAGCCGACCGTTACCACATCCGAGATCGAGACAGTATCCTTTGGTGATTCCCGTTTTAGAGATGATCTCTTCGGCTGCTTTGGCGACCCTTGGGTTTTTGCCGTAGGCCGATGGTTTCGGTTTCGGACCTGTTTCGGCTGTATTATTCGTCCTTTTGTCTCCGAAGCAGTAGATTGTTCCCATATCCGTACTGACGACAAGATGGCCTTCCGCTACAGCGAGTCCCAGCGGATTCCCATCCACATCCGCGGTCATAGCAACGGATTGGGTATCCACGTTCGCCGTGAGAACCTTGTGGCTCTTCGTTCCTACGATAACCGTTTCACCAGCGCCGATAAGGGATACGCCCATCGGTTCCGAGCAGAGGATCGACCAGGATGGAGCATTCAGAACGGTTTGTTTCTTAATATTTCCTTTTGAATCCTTTGTTTGCTTTTCTCCGAGAAGTTTTGACCGGGGGATGCCCCGAATTCTGTTTCCCTGGGCGAACACGACGTGTTCCGGGAAAACCGCAATGGCCGAGCCGGGTGTCCCTTTGAGCAATAAATCACCCGTTCCGGATTGATATAATTCGTTCTGGCTGAAGATGAATCCGCCCGTCAGCACCGGGAACGGGCCCGGCCGGACCTGGCCGTATCTCTGGAGGTGAAAGTACCGAAACGTGCCGTCGCTTCTATTAAAGGCGGCCGGTACGGCTCGACCTGTGGGCAATAGGAGTGTGTCGCCGGAGGCCGCGATGTAACCTTGCGCCGAGACTCCGCTTCGGGCTTCTGCCGTCGGATGGGGCTGGTCCATGAAGATATCGCCGGATGTGTCGTTGAGCCAGAGCACTTTGCCCGTCTCAGGTTCGAGTGCGTAAAGATAAATCCCTTCCGAAGGCCAAATGCCCGCACAAAAATAGAGCGTGTCATCGACAATCGTGGGAGCGCCTCGAGTCGGCCATCGCGACATCATGCGTCCGTTTCCGAGCACCATATCCCCAGCCGGACCTCCACGCTTTTGCCAGATGAGCTTCCCCGTCTTCGCCTGGAGGCAATACAAATATCCGTCATCGCTGGATACGAATAACCGGTCTTTCCAGAAAACCGGGGCGAAACGGATTGGGCTATCAGTATAAAATGACCATTGTTCCTTACCGTCGGCGACATTGAGGGCATACACCTTGTTATTGGCCGAACTGCCGAAGAAAACGAGACCTTCGGCGATGATCGTATGATAGGCGTAATCGAAGGGCATGCGCGTATCTTCTCCCTGCCAGGCGGGGCGAGGGGAATGAGCGGGCCTATAGACCCACTGCAATGAGAGGTCGGCGGGCAGGGATTCCGTGGTATAACCGGTCCGGGCGGCATCAGCGCGAAACTGATGCCAGCCGCTTGCCCTCGAAGTCTGCCAGATAGAAAACAGTAAAATAAAAGTGATCAGCCATCTAATTTTCGTATTCACGATTGATTTCCTTTTTATATCGTTGTGAATAAGGTCTATTATATCCAAATGAGGACACTTACGTTACGTCATATTGGATTCGTTAATTGTCATGGCCATGCTGTGGCCGAGGCCATTATACAAACTTTAATCTATAAACACACGCCGCATTCTTTTTATTGACCGTGGTATAGATAGATTTACAATGTCAATTGAAATGCATCGTGACGTCGAAAAACCGTTAAGATTGAGATGAATATGATCGAATTTTCAAGAAATGTCAGACGATTATTTGTTGCTTTGGCCTGTTTGATGGTCTGCGGAGCGACTTATGGAGATGCGAAAGAGGCCCACGCGATAAGCATCCGGGATATTGGGACACCCGTACAATCCGTCAATTGGGTGCGTTTACATCCCGGGCGGACCGGACGGGATTTGCCTTGCCTGTATGCCACCATGGGCCAGACCGCAGAGAATCTGTTCGTATTGCAGATCGATCCAGCGACGGGCGCCTACCGCCAATTTGTTGCCGACGTACGACGGTCGAACTTCCCTACGGCTACGCTTCTTAGTCGCAGCGG
>JAFGTG010000586.1 GCA_016934255.1 Sedimentisphaerales bacterium | reverse complement strand
CTCGACGGCGGAAAAATATAAAGACCTGATGGTGAAAGCCGGAGGCCGCTGCGACTTGCATCTCTACGAGGGACGGCCGCACGGATTCTTCAATTACCGAGACGGTAAAAATACCTATTACTATCAGACGGTGATCGAAGCCGATAAATTTTTGGGTTCGCTCGGCTACCTCAATGGTGAACCCACCTTGAAGAAAACAGGAGAATAAAAATGCAAATCAAACGTCGTGAATTCTTAAAAGCAGCCGGCGCCGGCATTTTTCTGGCCGCAACCGGACATATCTCATTCGGACGCGAGAGATCATCCCAAAAGCCTAACATCGTACTGTGCATGGCCGACGACCAGGGCTGGGGTGACATGGCCTATAACGGCCACCCCGTCCTCAAGACGCCGAACTTCGACGCGATGGCAGCAGAGGCGTTACGATTCGACCGCTGCTACGCCGCGGCGCCGGTCTGCTCACCGACGCGCGGCTCCGTCATGACCGGAAGGCATCCCAATCGCTTCGGATGTTTCAAATGGGGCCACACGCTCCGCCCAAAAGAAATTACCGTCGCCGAAGCTCTCAAAAAAGCCGGCTACGTCACGGGCCATTTCGGCAAGTGGCATCTTGGCTCCGTTCGCAAGGGCAGTCCCGTTAACCCCGGCGCCAGCGGATTCGACGAATGGTTCTCGGCTCCGAACTTCTTCGACAACGATCCCATTCTCAGCCGGGAAGGTATCGCCGTTCAAACTAAAGGCGAAAGCTCGATGGTCACGGTGGACGCCGCGATTGAATTTATCCGCAAGCACGCCAAAACCCCGCAACCGTTCCTGGCAGTCGTATGGTTCGGTTCTCCGCACAACCCCCACCGGGCTATCAAAGAGGACGCCGCGCTTTACGCCGACCAAAAGAAAAACTTCCAGCACTTTTACGGCGAAATCACCGGCATGGACCGCGCCTTCGGCAAGCTCCGCAAGGAACTGAACAACCTTGGTATTCGTGAAAACACGATCCTCTGGTATTGCAGCGACAACGGCGGCCTACCCAAAGTCGGCACGACGGGCGGTCGAGGTCACAAGGGACAGATTTACGAAGGAGGTCTTCGCGTCCCGGCTATCCTCGAATGGCCCGCACGCATCCCCAAACCGCGAACGACCGACGTGCCTTGTAATACTGTGGACATCTACCCAACCCTTCTCCAAATCGCAGGCGTGCAGATGGATAATCAACCACCGCTGGATGGGATTAGTCTGGTCCGGCTCATCAACGGGAGAATGCGGATCCGGCCGAAACCGATGGGCTTTTGGGATCATCCGACCAAGGGTATCGGCACGCCGAGCGCCACGTGGATGGCCGAACTGCTCGAAGCGCAAAAGGCAGGCGACGAAATCGGCAACAGGGCCCGCCTACGCATGGACGCCGGGCAGATCGTCAAGCAATACCCGGAAGATTCCTTCCCCGGCCACGCCGCGTGGCTCGATTGGCCCTGGAAGCTTCACCGGATTCAAAACAACAACGGAAACGTCAAGCTGGAACTGTACAACCTTGCAAACGATCCGAAAGAGCAAAAAGACCTGCTCACCCAGGAAACAGAGCGGGTGAATGCCATGAAGGCTCAGCTCGAAACCTGGTTAGCTTCGGTCGTACGCAGTCTGAATGGCAAGGATTATTGATGAAGTGACTAAAGTTAAAAGTGACTAAAGTGCCTAAAGTGACAGCAAAGCTGTCATTCTGAGCACAGCGAAGAATCTCATTATCGAGGGCCAGATCCCTCGGCTTCGCTCGGGATGACACTTACGTGTCACTTTAGCTCACTTTAGTCACTTTAGTTCACTTCTTCACCGATACAGCCGGATGTCATCAATGTACACCGTTCCGGACCCGCCGGACGCCGCTCCGGCTTTGGTCCCCAGACCAATGGCGATCTTGTCCACATCGGCCAGGTTAATCCCCTGATCGGCGAAGGTCTGGAGTGGAATTCGCCACTCTATCCAAGTTCTGACCGTAGCCGCCCTCGTATTCTCATGCGCCACAATCGCCGGGGCACCGCTACGGTTGGAGATCGCAACGTACATCGGCTCAGCGGCGTTGCCCGCCGCTCCCTGGGACCAGAGCGACAATTCCGTAACGCCCGCTTGCGTCCAATCCCGCAGCGTCGTCAGCGTCATCGCCGCCTCTGAATTTGCTACGTTGCCTTCGTTTGCATATAAGAGCGGCATGGATTGAGAACCGTTATGGACAATGGCCTGCTCGGCATACGGAGGCAGTAAATAACCGACCTGTGCGCCGTTATCCGAAACACCGTATCCATCGATCCAGGTCTGCCAGATCGCCAGCCCGGCCGCATCGTCATCGGTATAGCTCTCAAAATCCTCGACCAGAAGATAGTCACCGACCGTGAAGCTCCAAACGGGACCTCTCACCGGAGTTCCATTATAAACCTCGTCCACGCGCCAATAGTACGTGACGCCCAGTTCAAGCAATCCAGGATCGTAATTCTCAGCACCCAATGCCTTGGAACCTTTGTACTCGGACGATCCGGTATCGGCGCTGCGCACCGTGTCCTTGTCCAGTCCGAGATAGACCTGATGTGACGCGGCGTTATCTGCCGGCGTCCAGCTTAAGATGGTTGCCATCCCCACATCGGTCGCGCCATTGGCCGGATACGGATTTCCGACGGCGCCCGGCGTCGCAAAGCACCAGACGTCTCCCTTATATGTCGCAACGGCGTCAAACTCATCGACGCGCCAGTAGTAAACTTTCTCCAATTCGAGCGGGCCGGGGCTATAGGTCGTCAGCCCGCCGGGGAAACCGCCTACGGCGTCTCTGACCGTTACATAATCGTCGCCGAAATACACCGTGTGTAATTTTGCCCCGAAACCGGGCGTCCACGTAAGGGACACGTCTTCCGGATCTACGGATTCGGCGCAGTCAGCCGGGTCGGGGTTGTAAGCCGTCTTGGGCGGAATCGAGAAACTCCAGACAAGCCCTTTCCATGGACTTTCCGGATCGGCGTCATTCACCTCGTCGATACGCCAATAGTACGTCGTTCCGGGCACAAGCCCCTCCGGGTAAGCAAATCCCGGAAAACCAACCATGAAAAACGTACCGGCCTGATTG
>JAFGTG010000062.1 GCA_016934255.1 Sedimentisphaerales bacterium | reverse complement strand
CCCGGCCCAGGCTTTAACGGCCGGGATTTCGATGATCTATCAGGAACTCGACTTAGCCGAACATTTGACGGTAGCGGAAAACGTTTTTCTGGGAATGGAGCCGGCGGGCCGGTTGCCTTTTACGACAAATCACAAAACGATGATTGCACAGACGGCGGAGTTGGCGCAGCGTTTGAACTTCAAGATCGATCCCACCGTCGCCGTCGAAGAGCTTGCTATGGGTGATTGCCAGATTGTCGAGATTCTCAAAGCCCTGATGCGCCATGCCACGGTCATTGTCATGGATGAGCCGACGTCGTCTCTGTCCGAGAGTGAAGCCGCGATGCTCTTTCGGTTAGTTACGGCTTTGCGCAACCAGGAGCTTTCCGTGATCTATATTTCCCATCGTTTAGAAGAAATTGTAGGATTGGCCGATGACGTCAGTATTTTGCGGGATGGCCGGATGGTTCATTCCGGGCCAATAGAAACATTGGATATTCCTAAAATCGTACACCACATGGTGGGAAGGGAATTGACGGATTTTTTCCCCGCTCGAACAGTCAATATTGGCAATACACGTGTCAGGATCAACGATCTCTCTTCAGACAATGGAATCCAGGGCATTTCTTTCGATATTCGGAAAGGTGAAATAGTCGGAATGGCGGGATTGGTCGGCGCCGGACGGACCCAGGTTGCCCGCGCGTTGTTCGGGATCGACGCAAAGACTTCCGGGACGATCGAGCTCGATAGACGCCGGTTGGAGATTCACTCACCGAAGGATGCCATCGACAACCATATGGCATACCTGACTGAAGATCGCAAGCGAACCGGTTTATGTCTGGAACTTCCATGTTGTTGGAACGTCACCCTGCCAAATCTCATCGCGATAGGTATGAAGAATATCATCAAGCCCAGCCGGGAAAGTGAAATCGTTACAGACATTGCGGAGCGAATTTCCATCAAATGGTTGGGGCCGGAAGCGCCGGTCGATTCCCTTTCCGGCGGCAATCAACAGAAGGTTCTTATCGCCCGATGGCTCTTGGCGGAATCTAAGTTCATGATCTTCGACGAGCCTACACGCGGCATCGACGTGGGAGCGAAAAAGGAAGTATATGGCCTTCTCAATGAACTGGCCGAAGAAGGCAAAGCCATATTATTCATATCATCCGAGCTGCCTGAACTGTTCGGTATCGCCGACCGAATCCTCGTGATGCGACGGGGACGACTCGTCGGAGACGTCAATCCCAACGAGACAACCCAGGAGGATGTAATGCACCTGGCAGCCGTGGAGAACACTTCATGAACAAATTAGCACGGCAATTACTGCCTTTTGGCAGTCTGATTTTGATTATCTGTGTCCTCTCAGCCCTAAGACCCGATACATTCCTGACGGTGGATAACTTCCTGAATGTATTGCGCCGCTCAAGCGTCAACGGCATCATCGCCGTAGGGATGACGGCGGTGATTATTTCCGCAGGTATCGATTTATCCGTCGGATCGATGATGGCGCTGAGCGGTATGGTCGGCGCCTGGGTGATGATCGTCATCGGTGGGACCAATCCCGAGGGGATTGCCCTTGTCGTCGGCACTTTAGTGGGAATCGTTACGGGACTTGCCTGTGGTTGCTTAAATGGCGTGCTCATAACCAAGCTCAAGCTGCCCCCGTTTATTGTGACGTTGGGTACGATGAGCTCTTTTCGCGGGATTTCCTACGTCATGAACGCCGGGAAGCCTTATAACATCCCCCATTATAAATATCTCAACGAGGGGGTCGTTCTGGGACTTCCGATTTCCGTTGTGATCTTTACAGTGATCATTATCCTTGCCGGCCTCGTGTTGAAGTACACCCGGCTGGGACGTTACACCTACGCGATTGGCTCGAACAGAGAAGCGGCCTTTCATGCCGGCGTGAACGTGGATGCCTATCTGATTCGCATTTATGCGTTGACGGGTTTGGTTGTGGGCATCGCCGCTATGATTACAACGAGCCGAGCCGTTTCCGCTCAACCGACAGCCGGCGTTACGCTGGAGCTTGATATCATTGCCGCCGTGGTGATTGGCGGCGCGAGTTTGTCGGGCGGCAGAGGGACGATCATCGGCACACTTATAGGAACACTATTAATCAGCTTCCTGCGAAATGGATGCACGTTGCTGGACATCTCAACAAATGTCCAGCTTATCGTCATCGGAGCGATCATTATTATTGCCGTCGCCGTTGACCAATTGGCAAGATCCAAAGCTGCTGCCGGGAAAAAAGTGTAGATGTACGTGCTTGCTTATGTCGTATTATGACGAATGTGCTAAAGAGCAGGACTCGCTAATCCGCGTATCGCTGTTGTATTGCACGTTCAACATCCCTCACCGTTCCGGAAAACGGGCCGGGCTTTTCCATTTTCAGAGACGTCAAAGCCGCCGCAAAAAGGCAGGATTCCTGCGCTGAATGATTTTTCCGCCAATGGCAATACGCACTGAAACACGTATCTCCTCTACCGGTCCTGCCGGACAGATTTCTTGAGGTAAATGGCGACGTGTATAATTTGCCGTCGGCACAAATCGTCACGCCCGAATTCTGTGTGACCATAACTTCGGCGGCTCCCCAGTCGTTCAATATCAGAGCCGCTTTGTTGCAATCACTCATGCCGGTAAGGATTTCCGCCTCGGCGGCATCCACTTTGAGATAGCCAAGCATGGGAATATATTCCTTCTTCCCCGGCCAGTCTCTAAAAACCAATCTACCCTTCTCATTGACCCGTATGAACCCTTGTGCATCGACCGCTACTTTGCCCAACTGCGATAACGGTTCTATTAGACTCTCGGGAAACTCACCCTTAATCAGCCCTCCCAGATAATACAAATCGGCCCCGACATCATGAGGTATATCATTGAGATCAAATGGAGTCGCAATTCCAATCGCTTCGCAGGTCCTACGCTCACGATCGCTTGTTAAATAGGTGTTTCGAATTGAAGTTGTATGCGGCGACAAGCAGTGTGTGATCGGTACATGGTTCGCACCGAATACGTTGAGTATCGACACGTCATCACGGCTAACTTTCGTCAGAGCCATGATGTTCGCCTCGATTCTCCGTGCTGTTATCGATGAATAAACAACCGCGCCGCCGGTAAGATGCTCTTCGCCCTCAGGTGTCACGATGATGTCCTTGGATATATGTCCTAAGATCATTGTGTCGTAATGTGCCATTATTAATCCTTTGGTTTAACCCGCCACAACGTGCAGGATATCAGAACAGCAAAAATCGCTGCACCCAGCCAGAAGTAAAACGCTTTATCAAAATCGTGTATTGTTCGACCATTCACCGTTATTTTACCCGCTTCGATCAGACTGCCGCTAATCCAGTCCTGGAACGCCGCACCGACATAACTGAACATCCCCACCAACCCCATGGCCGCGCCGCTGGCACGTTTGGAACAGATATCGATCGCGATCAGCCCTCCCAGAAAAACGAGTAGTCCCCCCAGGCCAAAACCAAACAGGGAAATACCCACGAGATGGAGCAGATTGAACTTACGCGACACAATCAGGGTAGTGTCACTCTGTTCCACGCGAAATCCTTTCCATGACAGATACCATTTGTCATAATCAATATGCCATTCTTTGTTATCGCCACTTTCAACCAGAGTGACCACAGCCCCCTTTTGTAAAATGATCCCGTTATCCTTGAATGTATCTATCAACGCCGGTCCGACATTCCCCTCAGTCAACAATGGCAAAGCGGATTCGTCCAGGTTGAATAGGAATGTCGAAGGAGCAACAAACAAGATAACAAGCCCGAGAATTTTTATCAGCCCGTACGTCAATGTCGAGACATTCCGGCGGGATTTGAAAAAATAATCAGAAACAAATCCGGAAGAGACCGCCCCGATCGTTTCCATCATTTTCGCCAGAAAAAGGATGAAACCCGCCGTTATCAGTGAATAACTTTTTGCCTCCTGAAGATACAACACGCCCCAGCTATTCACGCCGTAGCGCGCTACATACATCGCGGTACAGGAAATACCCAGAATCCAGACATATGGATTTTTTATCACGCCGAACTGCGCCTTATTGACTGAATCCTGCTCCAGGTCGGCGTCGCCCGGATGTTCATTCTTATAGTCGGCCACGAGAGGAAGTCCGTAGGTTCGCGGCCGGTCGGCCAGCATCTTGAACATCAACAACGCCACGGCCATCGAAACCAGCCCCGCGCTCCAGAACCCCCATTGCCATCCCACCGCGGCGATAATGACCGCCGTAACCGCAAACGTCACGCCCTCACCAATACTATGGGCCATGCTCCACAAACCATATCGCGTCCCGCGCTCTTTGTTGCTGAACCATTGGGATATCGAAGCCCCGCTCGGAGCGGATCCCATCGACTGGAACCAGCCGTGGATTCCCCACAAAAGAACAAACACCAAAAACCACTTTGTAAAACCAAACACGATAACGATCAGCGAAGACACCAGCAGACCCATCGACATGAACCGGCGGATGTTGCTTCGGTCCGCTAAAAAACCGTTCGTCAGCTTTCCGAAAGCGTACGTGATAAAAAACGCAAAGCCGATCTTACCCATCTGTTCGGCGTTCAGAATATCCGCGTCGATCATCGACTTTTTCGCCACAGAAAAGCTCAAGCGGGTGACATAAAAGAAACTGTAGCCGAACAGCAACGAAAGAAATACCGACCTTCTCTTCCTCTCATAGATCTTTGTTATCTCATTACTATCGGCCAGCACCGGCTTGTCCGGCCCTGTCCTGAAGTAATTGAGAAATGGACTTATCATACTCATTCATTCCTCACTTTCTCGGAAGAATAAATTCATACATACCAATCGTAGCTCAGCACAGGAGGGTCATAGACATCAGGAAAAGGTCGCGCCAATGCTTCACAGAGCGAGCGCAGCCGTCGCATTCGTTCGTATCCGACCGTCCGGAGAAAATCGTTACGTGCGGCGATGTCCAATGTCACCGCTTCTTTCCAGACGGCCCGACCCGCCATCACACCACTGGCTCCCGCTTCGCAGGCGATGCGTACCTGCTTTAAAAAAGTGTCGTAAGAAACACCGGCGGATAATAATACCCAGGGAGCCCGGCTTGTTTGCGTCAATTCTTGACAGGCTTCGCGCCAGATGTTCTCGTTCGAGTCCGTGCTTACGTCCACAGGAAATTCCGCTTTCAAAATGTCAACACCTAACGGAACCAGGCGGCGCGCCGTTTCTATAACTACTTTTCGTCTTTCCTCGGGCGGCAACGATCCATGCGAACCGTCGGAAGCGTACGACAAAGGCTCCAGGAAAAAAGGAATATCGTATCGAACACAATCCTCAGCCACTTTCCGTACGAGCACTTCCCGCTCGCGAGCCTCCGGAGCCTGCGGGTGATAGTAAATCAACAATTTCACACCTGAGGCGCCCATACGAACGGTTTTCTCAACCGACCAGTTCTCGACCAGGCTCGTCGTACGGTTTAAAGGATCGCCCGTCGAGCCGGTGTCCAAAGCCACGATCAAGCCGGTCTGTCCCGGTATCGAACCGTCAACCACGCATTGCCCCGCGGCGGTCTCTGGATCCAGCAGAATGGCGGATGTCACCGGCGCCAACTGCCGTACGATATCTTGCTTGAGGGAGGTCAACGCTTCATTTGTTTTACCTTCAGGCGACTCTTTTTCCAGCGCCCGACGGAGCGGTCCCCTATGGTCGATCGCCGCAATGGAAAAAATCCCCGTCGGACCGGCGGTCTGCTGCAACCTCCGCCATTTACCGATGGTCATTGACATGCATTCATACCTTTTTTAGATTCCCAGCGTTCGTAAGTACTCGCGATTCCGTTGGGCGCTTTGCTTCGGGGATCCCATACCCGGCAAAACATCCTGTTCGACAACCGCCCAACCGTCATAGTTTTGCTTCTTTAATCGGCTCAGCACCGCCGGGAAATCGACGCAACCCTGTCCAAGCTCGCAAAATACACCTCGCCGAATTGCTTCGAAATAATCCCAGCCTTCACGGCGAGCGCGATCGGCAATGTCCGGATGGCAATCCTTGAAATGCATGTACCAAATGCGCTCAGCATAAATTTCGAGACATTTAAGTACGACTTCCGGATCGTTGTTTCCGGAGCCATAAGTGTAATGGCCCGTATCGAGCACTAATCCCAATAAGTCCGGATCGGTCATCTCGAGCAGGCGGGCGACCTCGTCGGGTCTTTCAACGAAACCGGCGCAATGATGGTGAAACACCGTACGCAAACCGGTCTCCGATCGTACCGCGGAAGCAACCTTTTCAGCGCCGAGAGCAAACACCTTCCATTGCTCATCCGTTAGACTCATTTCCTGATTTGTCCTTCCGGCATGAGCGGTTCTGACCGGATCGGTTCCATTGTCATCCGCCAGCGCCAGAAACGGCAAGTGATCGTATCCTCCCTTCTCAGCGACATCCGCTAACAAGCGGGCAATCTTCAACGATTCAGTCACACCGGCTTCATGAGCATCGACATCTTTCAAAGGCACCGGCACAAATGCCCCGAGCATCACCAATTCGCGCGTAGCTAACTCGGAATGTAATTGCTCAGGATGTGTCGGCATGTAGCCCCAATCGCCCAGCTCGGTCCCGCTATAGCCTGTTTCCTTCAGATCATCGAGCATTTGCTCATAGGGCACGGCTTTTCCTTCCATCCCATCGAATTCCAAAGAACCCCACGAGCACGGAGCGTTCGCGACGCGAATTGTCGACATCCAGATCCTCCCGGCATCAGCTACCCATATTGACCGATTCTTGTTGACATCCCTGCGAATGCAGGGATCCAGGAACGTAACGTACAAAGTGGATTCCCGCTTTCGCGGGAATGACAAATCGTTTTATGTTTTTATCTTTGAACAACTTGCTTCTTTTTCGCCCTTTAAATAATCAATAAAAGTTTAGCCATTCAATGGACTCGCACTTTCCTTAAAAGAAGAATCGTTCCAGCTTTTTATTTTGTTCCCATTCCTTACGAGCTTTTCTCACACTTGCCATCTCACTGACTTCGGCCACCGGCACATCCCACCAGCTTTCATAACCGGGCACGCCGACGTAACGATCATTCCGAATATAAATCACAGTCGTGCGATCGGTCTTCTTCGATTCCATGAACGCCGCAACGAAATCATCGTACGTTTTGCATTCGATAACGTGTGCGCCCAGGCCGCGGGCATTCATGGCGAAATCGACGGGGAGTGCCTTCACCTTCTTTGATTTGTCATCGGGAAGCTTGTTCTTAGCGGGGAAGGCGTAACGTGTGCCGAATCCCTCCTGACCTATTGAGCGGCTCAGCCCGCCGATACTGTTAAAGCCCCGGTTGTCCATCAGAACAATCGTGAGTTTGTATCCTTCCTGTATAGACGTGACGATTTCGTTGCAGAGCATCAGGTAGCTTCCGTCGCCCACCATCACAACCACTTCCCGCTCGGGCGCCGCCATCTTGATCCCAAGTCCGCCGGCGATTTCATAGCCCATACAGCTATAGCCATATTCGAGATGGAAATTTTTCGAGTGACGGGTGCGCCATAATTTATGCAGGTCGCCGGGCATGCTTCCCGCCGCGTTAATCATGACAGCGTCAGGCTCGCTCAGTTCGTTGACCGCGCCGATCAACTCACCCTGACTCGGTAGAGGCTTATTGCGAATCGCATAAATCCGATCCACTTCCTCCTGCCATTGTTTGTGCAGTTTCTGGGCCTCCTGCTGATAGTTCCGTGCGACGTGGTAATCTTTGAGCATTCTGGCCAACTCCTCAAGACTCGCACGCGCATCGGCGATCAACGGCAAAGCCGCGTGTTTATACGCATCGAATTCGGCTACATTAATATTGACGAACCGAACTTTGGGATTCTGAAAAGCCGTTTTGCTCATCGAGGTAAAGTCGCTATAACGGGTTCCGATACCGATGACCAGATCCGCCTTCCGTGCGATGCGGTTTGCGGCGAAGTTACCCGTCACACCGATGGCTCCCATATTCAGCTTGTTGTCATAAAGCAAACTGCCCTTGCCCGCCATCGTGACGCCGACCGGAATGCCGGTCTTTTCAACGAGCTTTTCAAGGATTTTTTCAGCTCCGCTGTAGATGACGCCGCCCCCGGCGACGATTAAGGGACGTTTAGAACTTTGTATCCACCGGGCCGCCTCGGCCAGCGCCTTACGATCCGCCCGATTGCGCGGAATATTCCAGATGCGTTTTTTGAAGAAATCCATCGGATAATCATAGGCCTCCGTCTGGGTATCCTCGGGAAGCGCAAGAGTTACGGCTCCCGTATCGGCCGGGCTGGTCAGGACGCGTATCGCCTCAGGCAAAGCCGTCAATATCTGGTCCGCGCGGTTGATACGATCCCAATACCGACTCACCGGTTTAAAACAGTCGTTAACGGAAATGTCCTGGGTTATTTCCGATTCCAACTGCTGCAACACCGGCGCCACGTTCCGGCGAGCGAAGATATCGCCCGGCAACAAGAGTACCGGCAGATGGTTCGTGGTCGCCACCGCCGCCCCGGTGATCATATTTGTCGCGCCCGGACCTATAGAGGAGAGACAAGCAAACGTCTGCATTCGATTTTTCATCTTGGCGTAGGCCGCCGAAGCGTGAACCATCGCCTGCTCATTACGAGTTTGATAGTACCGAAGTTTCGGATATTGCTGCAACGCCTGCCCGATCCCGGACACGCAGCCATGACCGAAAACCCCAAAACATCCCGCAAAAAACGGCTGTACTTCGCCATCACGCTCCACATGTTGGTTGATGAGAAACTTAATTAGCGCCTGGCCCATTGTTAAACGAACAGTTTTCGTACTCATGTCAGAACCTCCAAAAGCTCCTTGTTCTATTCCAGTCCCCCATAATCCTCAACAAACGTCATAACCTCTTCGTAGGTAGGCATGAAATTGGCACAACCGTGCTTCGTCACGACAATCGCTCCGCACGCATTGCCCATACGCCCGGCCTTGTACCATCCCCAATTTTTGATGTACCCATAAAGGAATCCGGCGGCAAAAGCATCTCCGGCTCCTAAAATATTGACCACTTCCACCGGGAAGCCAGGCGCTTCGATCTGTTCGACGTTCCCCTGTCGATCCACCACATGAACGCAGACGCCCTCGCGACCTTTCTTTTGAAGTAGAGCCTCGGGGCCCATCGAGAGCATGTCACGAATGGCTCGATCCACATCCCCACGAACCGGAGTATCCGAAACCGAGTCCGTCAGTTCGATGTGACTGACATCCGTGAGCATGGCGGCGTTGATCTCGTCTTCCGTGCCGATAACGACGTCCACCATCCGAAGCGCCGAGCGGATCACGACGCCGAATGCCCTCGGATCGTGCCACTGATCGGGCCGAAAATCGATATCGAGGACCACTTTCGTCCCCGCCTGGCGAGCCAATTCCGCGGCAAACAACGTCGCGCTCCGACTTGGCTCACGTGACAAATTCGTCCCGGCAAACTGAAACACGTGACTTTCGGAAATCGGCGTATCGAGAACGTCATCAATCGTTAATGCAATATCCGCACAATTATCGCGGTAATAAACGAGGGGAAAACGGTCCGGCGGCTCGATCCCCAAAACCACGGCACTGGACCGTGTGCCGGGCTTACGCCGGATAAAGCGTGTTTCCACGCCTTCTCCCTGGAGAAACTTAAGGATAAAGTCTCCAACGGGGTCTTTTCCGAGTCCCGTTAATAAGGCAGTCCTCAAACCCAGCCTTCGCCCTCCTACGCTGATGTTTGTCGGCGAACCTCCGACATACGCCGCGAAGCTGGTAATATCCACAAACGGCGAACCGATATCGTTACTGTACAGATCAATGGAGGATCGCCCCATGTGAAGTGTATCATAAGTTCGTTCAGTTTCACTCATCTCAACTTTCCCTGAGAATTCGAATTTGAGGTAAACTAATGCTAAAACGCTATTTAGGTTTCTAAAACGCAGCAACGGATAGCTGATAAATCCATACCCATTTCACGCAATTCTTAAAAAAGCTGTGCTATTTGGTCATTATTCCGGCCCAGCAGTACAAGGGATATTGTTATTCGATCATAAAGACAAAATCCTCTTAGCATTGGCAACAGGTTTTCTGTGCATTTTTCATCAGACAATTTCACTATCACTCCATATTCGGAGTAATAATGATAACCGGCCAGAAACAAACCGGCAAGAGCGGTTGTTAGCGTTTCCATTTTTAAATCGACGTTTTGTGGCTTGTTTGTCCCAAAATAATATATCTCTTATTTTTAATTTTCTTGCAAAACTGCCCAGTCTTGCATAAAGTAAGTAAGAATTTGTCAGGATGTGTTTTTCTTTTTGACAATTTAGATAGTACCTGAGTTGAGATTCTTAACTAGTACTGGATAGTCGAATCTAACAACAAGAGTGTGAATCGCGAGTTGGTTTTGGTCAAGGTTGTCGTCAGGTAGGATCGCGTTTTTTGAAAAAAATATAAGTGCTTCATTTTAAAGTGCTTGGAGAGGTGGCCGAGCGGCTTAAGGCAACGGTTTGCTAAACCGTCGTACGGGTATACACCCGTACCGGGGGTTCGAATCCCCCCCT
>JAFGTG010000585.1 GCA_016934255.1 Sedimentisphaerales bacterium | reverse complement strand
GCCGGGCGAGGTGATGGTGATCTCGCTCAAATGAATCGGCAATCCCGCCTGTCCGAGCAGGGCCATGGTGTCGCGTATCTGTTTCGGGCTGTTGACAGCATTCCCGACCCGTTTACCCTCCGCAATATCCAGGCACTGCTGCGGATTGAAAAGGTGCATCTGCGATCCCATGATGTCGATGCGGCAGCCGCGCGAACGCAGATCCTTCACCTGCTTCAGATATCTCTCGTCGGTGACGTAGTCATTGATATTCAAAAGCATGCTCTTCGGAAAGAGCCGATCCGCCTGCCTGAACGTCCGGTAGGTGTAATCGCCCGGCATCAGTCCGTAGTGACTGCTGCAAACCGGCTGATCGGGTATCATGCGCCCCTGCCCGAAATCCGTAGCGCTTTCGTTCACGACGTCCCAACTGTGCAGGCGCCCCTTGTAATACGATGCGATCTCTTTGACGCGCTGATCGAAAACCCGATTCTGCGCCTTGATATAGTCCGGAGCCATTCCGGCAATCTCATCCGGAGACATCGTCTTGAGCTTTTCCCGGCCGAGACGGATCAACGCCTTCTTTTCGTTCTCAGGGCAGTACGTTTCAAAGAGCCAGTCAGGATGCTGCCACGTGCGGTTGCCCCAGCAGAGGGTGTGCCCATGCAGCCGAATGCCCTTACGCTCGCAGAATTCTACCACCGGGTCAGTAGCCGGACGCCGCCAGTGAGTCTCTTTTTTCGGCTCCTTACACGGATTCCAGTACTTCGCTGTATCGCGATACTCCGCCTTGAAGCGAGGCTTGCCCGGCTCCGGCTCGAACGTCTTCCAGTAGAAGGCGATGGTCGCCGAATTAAAGAGCGTGCCGTACAACTCCTTGTATCTGCGGTTGTACTCATCCCTGCCAAGCTGATCGAAGTTGAAAATATGCGCACCGAAGATGAAATCATGAGACATCTGCTCGACCTTAATCTCGGCGCCGGCGGGAACCCCCTTCAAGCGCAGCACGGCATCGGCCTTGCGATACCGATCAATCTCTCTGTCGATCCGCTTCTGTTCGTCCGCATTCCAGATCTTCCAGTAGGCCTCGCTCATCGCGGAATCATACTCTGCGGCCTGCACAACAGCGGTCACCCATATCGAAGCGATGATCGATAAGCAATAACTTCTCATTCACTATTCTCCTTGCAAAATCCGGATGTACAATGAGGTCATCACAATCCGGCTCGAAACAATAGGGTCTTTTATATAAAATAAATGATCTCATTTACACAAAACATGATTGGTTCAGATCAGATAAGAATCTGCTTTTACTGATAGAACGTTTGATATCTACCCATGGGAGTGATTATACCAACGTTATGGGTTTCGATACAAAAGGAATTGATCGTAAATTTGAAAATAGAGATAGTATATCCACAACATCAATTCTCCCTTCCATCAAGACAAAATCTGCGCGCAAGACCGAACGTGTACGAGCGATTATTTCGCTTCCATCACGACGCGAAATCCGTCATAATCCATTTGCGTCTCCGGCACATTCCGGCTGCGATTGGCCGAGCGGGAGAACTCCGGATTGACGTTCCAGGACCCGCCGCGAAGAATGCGGTCGGTATTTCTGGTTGAATTTCTCCGAGTCGTTAATCCTTCCGAACCCGTGTAGTTTCTGTTGTACGCATCTTCGCACCACTCCCACAGATTGCCGCTCATGTCGTACAAGCCCCAGGCGTTGGGCAAACGCGTTCCCACCTCCTGGATGGCGCCGCGACTGTTGCGCAAGGTCCAGGCGTATCGGTCGTCAAAATTGTTGCCCCAATAATACGCCGTTGTGCTCCCGGCGCGACAAGCGTATTCCCATTCGACCTCCGTCGGAAGGCGAAACCGCTCGTTGGTCATACTCGATAGCTTCTCGCAGAATTCCTTCGCTTCGTACCACGAGACCATATGAACCGGATATCTCGCGCCCGTGTATCTCGAAGGATTCGTCCCCATCACCTTTTGATACTGTTCCTGGGTCACTTCATGCACGCCCATGAAGAACGGCTTATCGATCCGAACCGTGTGCACCGGTCCTTCGTCGGAATCTCTTCCCCTTTCACTCGGCGGAGAACCCATCTGGAATTCGCCCGCCGGGATGTGCCGAAATTTCATCGTCACGCCGTCACCGAAATCAATGATCCTCTCATCCAGTTCAACCTGGCTGACCTCCGGCGCTTTCACGACGGGTTCGGGGGTCTGGACAACGGGTTTGGGCGGCTCGGTTCGTTTGGGTTCCGGCCGAGTGACCTGGGTAATATGGGCTTTCTGGTCCGATGTTTTATCCGGGATCTTCGGTTGCTGCGTTTTAACGACAATCTTCGGGCTTGCTGGCGTTGTACGATCCACCGGTTTCTCGGCAGGTTCCGTTTCTTGAGGTGGCGCCGGCTTATGTGTCACCACGGGCTCTTTGACGGGAGGACTCTCGGGCCGACTCACTTCTTTTTGCGTCGGTAAGGTGCATTCGAGCAAGACTTCACCCAAGTCGTACACAAAATACGGCCCGCTTTTCGTCTTCTTCTCAGAATCAGCTACGTTCCTCAGATCGCCGTAGGCCGTGCTGTAGTCTTCGGCCCGAATCTTTTCGAAGAACTCGATTCGACGGGAACGTTTATTTCTGAAATCGGAAAAGCTCCCGCCCAGATCCAACACAACCGGCTTGGGAACGGTAATGCGTTTGAAATCAACGGGAACGTCGGCGTTTTTACAATCCGGGTGGTTAATCCGCACTTTCACAACGCATTCAATATCACCCGGGCGCATGCCGGCGTTACCTTCCGTAGTCGGCCAGGCGTATTCTTTTTGCCAGTTCAGGGCGAAAACGACAATACCGTTGGAATCGGAGATGGCGTCCAGCTTGAACGTGCGTTTCTGAGGGGGGAGCTCTTCGGTTTTGAGTTTGCGAAGATCGTGGAATATGCTCAGGTCAACCTGCCCTTGAACGTCTGAGCGGGTCAACTTATGTTTGTATTCACCTCGAATCGATACACCAACATCTGTTATAGGACGTTTTGATGTTTTGTCCAGCAGTTTCATTTTAATGGCCACTGTTTTCGGGTACTGAGCGTCGGGATAAAGTGTGGGATCCCACGTGCCGGCGTACCATATATTTTCGACGGGAAGATCGGATTCGTCGGCTGTCGTCTCACGAAGATCGGTGATGATCTCGTCGGGTTTGGCCTTAGGCTCGTTGGATTCGCCGATAATATTATCGAGAAATGAAGAAACGGACGAGTTTCTTTTCAAATCCATCGCGATGACCGACTCATCTGCCGCCTTACTCGTTCGTGGGGTCGGCAGATACAACGTCGTAATCAGCGTGATCATCAGAAAGCCGAGCAGGATGATAACGTAAGCATATTTGTACTTGTTCGTATCCATTATTCGATCTCCTTATGACGGAGGCCCAAAACCTTGCCGAGGGCGGGATTTTGCTCATTGCCCCGGCGAATTATATTGTCAAAAGCGCAAAAATACCCCTGCGAAACGGGTTTTCAACGTCACTATATCGACAAAAAGATAGAGGGTCTTAATCGCCCCGTTGGATTTTAGTAGATTAGGAGAAGCGAACCGACATACAGGGATTCCACATCAACGTGCTCCGG
>JAFGTG010000061.1 GCA_016934255.1 Sedimentisphaerales bacterium | reverse complement strand
ATCATCGATTTCATTCGCATGATGTCACACTTCAAAATGCAGGATGCTAAATGGTCGCATCTTTTCCATCATCCCGCTACTTATCGGGATTCATATTCTCAACGAAGTCTTCATCTTCGCTCTTTCCATAGACTTCCGTCACACGCAGGACCTCTTCGATGGTTGTGAGTCCCTGCTTGACTTTCAAAATCCCGTCATCAAACAACGTTCGCCGTCCGCTTTCATGAAAGACCCGGCGCATATTGTTCACCGAAGGATCCTTGTTAATCATATCCCTGAATTGCTCCTCAAGTACGAGCAACTCATAAATGCCCGCTCGGCCCACGTATCCCGAGCCTCGACACGCATCACAACCAGCGCCATGATACACCTCGTCCGGCTGAATCCCTGCCTTCTGAAGATATTTTCGCATATTTTTCGATACCTCGTACGGCTCCTTACACTTGGGGCAAATCTTTCGGACCAGCCGCTGTGCAAGCACCGCGTTCAACGAGGCGGCGATAAGATATGGCTCGATGCCGATATCAACTAATCTCGGGATACTGGCGGCCGCATCGTTTGTGTGCAATGTGGATAAGACCAGGTGGCCCGTTAAAGCGGCCTGGACCGCGATGCGAGCTGTTTCGTTATCGCGTATCTCACCGATCATGATGACATCCGGGTCTTGTCGAAGCAGACTTCTGAGGGCCGATGCAAAATTCAGGCCGATTTTCTCATTGGTTTGCACCTGATTGCAGAAATCGAGCTCGTATTCTACCGGGTCCTCAACCGTCGAGACGTTGAGCTTATCGCTGTCCATCTGACATAAGGCGGAGTACAGCGTGGTGCTCTTACCAGAACCTGTGGGACCCGTGACAAGCAATATCCCGTGAGGCAGCACGATTTGCTCACCAAATGTCTGCATAACATCCTGTTCCATGCCCAACTGCTCAAGCCCACGCCGGACGGATTGGCTATCCAGCACACGGATTACAACTTTTTCTCCGTGATTCAACGGGAGCGTAGAGACACGCAGGTCGATCGCCCTACCGCCGACGGAGACTTTGATCTTTCCGTCCTGGGGCAGCCGTCGCTCCGAGATGTCCAGGTTGGCCATGATCTTAATACGCGAGACAATGGCCGGGTGCATCTTAAGAGGCGACTGCTTCATGTCGAAAAGGACCCCGTCGATACGGTACCGGGTCTTCATGAACTTTTCTTTCGGCTCGATATGAATGTCGCTGGCGCCTTCGCGTATCGCATTGCTGATCAGGTAATTGACAAACTTAATGACGGGTGACTGACCCGCCATTTTTTCAAGATCCTCAGACTCCTCTTCATCTTCCTGGACGATTTCGACGTCCGTCATATCGTTGATAATATCATCCAGGTTATGGTTCATCTTCTCATCTCTGAGGACGTCGCAGACGGCATCGATATCCGAATCCAAACAAACAATCGTCTCGGTATTCATCCGGGTCTGCCTCTTGACGTCTTCAATGACAAACAGATCGGAAGGATGGCTTGTCGCAATCACCAGTGCATCGTCTCTGACCGCAATAGGCATAATGCGATTGTTTCTTATGTAGTCGATATCGAGTCTGTCAAAAACCCGTCTATCGACCGTCTCCGGATTGATCCGTCGAAATTCCAGCCCATAGAGCCCCGCCCGTGCCATGGCGATATCCGTCTCGCTGGCCAGATGCAATTCCGTAATGATCCGGCTGACATCAGAATTCGGCTTGGCCTTCTGTTTGCGCCGGATATCGGAAAGCTGCTCGTTCGTGATCGTCCCCATCTCAGAAAGAACATCGGCGACGTCGCGAACTTGACTGACGTGGTCTTCCCCCGGACTATAGAGTTGTGACAGACCGCTGATTTCCTCATCGAAGCCGTCATTCGGACGAGCGACGGCTTGAGACTCGCCGGAACGACCATTTTTGAGTTTGAATCCAAAAATCCCCGCCATGTTCTTATATACCCCCAAGCAAACGATCTCGTTTGACTGATTCCCTCGCAAGCAACAGGCAGATTGTCTCCCCCCGGAGGGTTATCACCTAAAATATACGTAATAATCGCCGATCAATCAAATCAGCTTTTTGCTGCAAAAACGCATTTTTAATGCGATCATGGTAAGGTTTGAGCTTATAGGATTTGAAATTGATGATTAATTGAAGTTATTATCGGGCGTTTGAAATCGGTATCAGGATACGATATTGTGATGTCCAATACTGTAAATATCGTTAAAGACTAAACCGTGGTTTTCGGCTGTGGATGATCCGAGGCATCGCTCTCCACCGGAAAGACATCATCCGCCAGGTCCTGGCCGACGTTTCGGGCATAATATTGCTTCATAACCTTCCGGCCCTTGACCTGAACGGTATCCATCGAGGAAAAGACCCCGATTTTCATCAGAATCAGGACCGCCAAGCAAGCAGCCAGACTCCCAAAGGAAAATCCGTATCGACGATATTTTTCGAATGGCTTAGGCTCGGGTCGTTTCGTTTTCAGCTCCTGTGCTTTGGGTTCTTCCCGGAGGCTGTGTTTCAACACGGCAATGGTCTGTTGATTCGCACGCGTGAGCAGATCGAGTCCATGCGGCTGGACTTTCATAAACGATAGCGCCAAATGAACCTTGCCGGAAGTGATGAGCCGCTGTCGGCACCGCGGGCAACATGCAATATGCCCCCGTACCCAACGCGCCTCCGTACCGAAGTATTTATTCATCGTCGAATAGAGCCTGCCTCTTAGGCGTTTACATGCGTTATCTGCTTGTTTATGTGCCATGATTAGTCTTCTTTATTCATCCATACCGCTAATAGTTGGATTGCCTTGCATCTGTAAACTCTTGCCGTACCGGGTGATATGCCAAGAATCCTGCCGATTCGAGAATACGACATTTCCGCCAGGTCGCGGAGCGTCAGCACATTTCTCAAATGTTCCGGCAATTGCGTAATGTAAATTCTCAACGTCTCCTGCAAATATTTCGCATCCAGCTCTGTCGCGGGTGAGTGCGTGATTTCCTGATCCATTTTCGGCCGGGATAGCCTCTTTTTCTCCGAAATCCTGCGTCTGAGCATTGAAATCGCTACATTGTTGGCCGTACGGAACACATACGCTTTGACGTGTGCGGGTTTTTGGCCTCCCTTAAAATGGGCCAATTGCAGAAATGTGTCCTGATAGGCATCGCACACATCCTGCTCATTTCCCAATATGCGCCAGAGCATCTTCACGAGATCCTGGCCGTGCTTCTGCATGGCAGATAGCACCCACCGCTGGTTCTCGACAACGGATTCAGGGATAGCAAAATCCCAAAATGCTCCGTAACTTACGGCTTTACTAAACATAGGCGCCCAATTCACCCTGTACGACTCAATTCCATACGCTTAGACGCAGTCCTAAGCCCTATGTTAACAAAATTCCCCCTAAAACGATGGAAAAAAGATTTTTCTATTTAACGTTCTACGTCCTCGCTGCGTCTTATGTTCAGAATCAAAGGGTTGGAAGATGTCAAATTCGTCAAAAACAAACAAAAAAAATGGTCCGGCTGACAAATCAAAGGATAAAGCGAAAGATGTCGTCTCTTGGGTGGACGATGTATTAAAACGAGCCGTCGAATATGGTGCAAGCGATATCCATTTCGAGCCGATGAGTGCCAAATTGGTGATTAAATTCCGGCTCGACGGTGTCCTGAACACCGTAGAAGAACTGCCCAAATCCCTCTCTGATAACGTGATCGCAAGGCTGAAAGTCCTCGGGGGGCTTCTGACCTATCGTAATGACATCCCCCAGGAAGGGCGAATTGAGATCGACCCGAGCCGGGAAGAGCGAATCATGGACCAAAGGCTCGCTATTTTCCCAACCATCCACGGCCAGCGTGCGGTCGTAAGACTATTCTACCGCAATACCGAACTGATGAGTCTCGATCAATTGGGTTTTTCAGAGGATATCTATTCGGCATTGAAAAATATCGCCGCCAAGAACCAGGGTGTCCTTCTACTGACCGGCCCGGCGGGGAGCGGCAAGAGTACTTCGCTGGCCGCACTCTTACGGTATATTCTAAAATCTTTCGCGGGTAAAAGTGTTGTAACCCTCGAAGATCCGGTCGAAATCCGGATCGACGGCGCCACTCAAGTCCAGATCACCCCGCATGGTCAAATGACTTTTCCCACGGCGTTGCGGTCGTTGCTCAGGCAAGATCCGCAGGTCTTGATGATCGGGGAGATTCGGGATGCCGAGACAGCCAAAATCGCCATCGAAGCGGGTTTGACAGGCCATCTACTCATGAGCACCATGCACAGCGGCTCGCCCGCCGGGGCATTGCTTCGCCTATTGGAGATGGGAATCGAGCCGTACCAGGTCACCTCCAGCATCTCCGCGGTCCTGAACCAGAGACTGGTGAGAAAGCTCTGCAACACCTGTAAAAAGAAGATCGAGGAAACCGGTTTATACGAGGCCGCGGGCTGCGAAGCCTGTTTCAACACCGGCTACAAAGGCCGGGTTATGATCGCGGAAATGATCCAGCTCGACAGCCAATTACGAAAAGCCATATTAGAAAAGGCCGACCTGGATGAACTCGAGGAAATCCTTAAAGATAAAGGACATGCAACCTTGCTAACCGACGGTAAGCGTTTGATCAGCGAAGGTGTCACGACACAGGATGAATTGAATAAGGTTTGTGGAATTCCCATGTAGCGATTGGCTGTCTATTCCCGATTATATTTGGTTAGGAACCATGCTATGAAACGAATGACGATATATCTCATCTTACTTTTCACCGCCGTTATGGCGCGCGGCGAAACCATTGAGCTGACGCTTCATCCATCGAAAGCCGGTGAACCGGTTCAGGCGTATCATCTTCTTGTGGACTCTGAAAAACTCACCGATACGGAAGCCATGCCTTTGTATGAGAAAGCCATTCAATCGATGTCGAGTAAAGTCGATTTAAAACAGATTTCTGATTGGCTAAGGCGACCGATTGAACAATTTCCACAGGAGAAAGCCGAAGAGACGATACAAAAACATATCGAGAGTCTGCGATATGTAGCGCAGGCGACGCGGTGTAAAAAGTGCACCTGGCCTGAATGGAAACCGGGAACCGATCCCCCGGAAACGAACGGATATCGAGATCTCACTTTTGTCATCCGACTGTGGGCTCGATTAGAGATTTGTCGGGGGCAGTATAAAAACGCTACAGTTGCCATGCAAACATCATTGGGTATGGCCAAACATCTTGGCCAGGCGCCGACGATCATCCAAACGCTGGTCGGAGCGGCCGCCGCAGAAACGACGTGCCGGGAGATCGAGCAATTCGTACAAGGAAACGATGCGCCGAGTTTATTCAAGGCGCTCGCGGACCTGCCCGAGCCGTTTGTCAATATGGAAAAGGCTATCGAGAGCGAGAAAGCCAATCTCAAAGACTATAATATCCTGACCCGAAAGCTGATGGAAAAGCAATTGGATCCGGCACATGATCGAACGCGTCTGATCGCCAAAAGGCTGGATAATCACCTGAACGCATTACAGGTCGTGGAGGCGATACGCCATTACGCCGCCGCACAGGACGGGCAATTGCCCCAGACGCTCAGCGACATCAAAGACATGGAGATTCCGAATGATTTGATAAACGGTAAGGCGTTCGAGTATCGCCGTACATCCGCCGGGGCGATCTTGAAATCGGCAATACCCGAAGGCGGTAACGAACGAGACGCCATTGATTATGAAATCGTACTTAAGAAATAGTCAAATATACGTAAAGGAATCAAGATGGCAACATTCCAATACAACGCACTGACGTCGGCGGGCCGGCTGATGAAAGGCACGATCGAGGCCGGGTCGCGTGAAGAAGCGGACGAGCAGCTCAAACAGATGCAGCTTTCCGTCAATTCCATCGACACGGCCAGGCCAGAGAAACCCAAGACGGCCATCGGCCGGAACGAATTTCTGTTATTCAATCAGCAATTGGCTTCGATTACCAAAGCCGGAATCCCCCTGGAGCGAGGCTTGCGAGAGCTGGCGAAGGACGTGAGCTCAAAATCCATGCGAAATCTCGTCAATGCCATCGCCGATGAGTTGGAAGCCGGCGAGAGTATCGAGCAAGCCTTCGAGAAGCGGCAGAAGCACTTTCCGCCGTTGTACGGCCGGATATTAAAAGCCGGCGTGGAAACGGGCCGGCTCAGTGAAATGCTCACCAGTCTCAATCGGCACCTGGAAATGGCCACACAGACGCGGAGAATCATTTTTGAGGCGATCAGCTACCCGGCCGTGATCCTGTCTCTGGCGGCGATCATCATCACGGGCGTATTCCTCTTCATCATCCCGCAATTTGGAAGCGTTCTTGAAGAAATGCACGGGGGCAGACTACCGGGAATAACACGAGCGTTTATTAGTATGGCGAATAACGTGGGATCTTTCTGGCTCACCTTTATCGTGGTCGTGGGCGTCATCATTGGAGGCTTCGCGTTGCTTTCGTCGTCCGCGGCGGGTCGTCGATCCAAAGAGTCACTACTTCTCGGCATACCGGTGATCGGCCGGCTATATCATAGCAGCATCCTCAGCCGGATGGCCGAGGCGATGGCGATCCTGGTGGCCTCCGGCGCCGATATGCCGGTCGCACTGCGATTGAGCGCGGGCGCGACGGGAAGTGAAAATCTTATCCTGGAAAGCGAACTCCTGGCTGATCAAATCGAGCAAGGGACAAACCTTATGGAAGCCGGCCATGTTTGTCGATTTATACCGGGCTTATTCCTTTATTCCATCCAGTTGGGTGCGCAACGCAACGAATTACAGGATAACCTCTACAGTCTCGGCCAGATGTACGCCGATCAGGCGCGATGCGGCCAGGCAAGGCTCCAGGCGGCCCTGTTGCCCATGATGCTCATCGGCGTGGGGGGCTTCCTGGCGCTAACGATTCTTGCGATGTTTACACCCATGATACAAGTCATAACAACGTTGTCTTCATCAGCTTGAAATGAAAACGACACGGATTAACACGGTCTTTTTATTTTATTTCTCTGGGTACTCTGTACCCTCTGTGGCTAAAAACTATGGCGGCTAAAAAATGATGACTGTAATAACAATCGTGCTATTAGTGGTTTACATCTACCTCGGATTAAAAATGCCCGCGATCGCCTTAGTGACCTCGCCGTTCGTGGCGGGTGCGCTCCTTGTGATGGGCGCTGCGGATGAAGATCCCGCAGTCATGATCATGGCGCCGTTGCTCTTCCTGGGAACGCTGTTAGCCGTGACGGCCTCGAAGCGCGATCCGGACTCAGAGCAGTGGCCCCAGATATGCGCCAAATGGATCGTCGTTATCCTCGTCCTCTTGCTGGCGACCATCACGGCGGGCATCGCGTTCGGCCCGCTGGGTGTGACGGGATTTGTGTTATTTATCGTATTTCTCGGTTCAATCGTCACATATTATTTGACGTCGCGCCACGCAACGGCGGCATTCGTGATCTCGACCATCGGCTCGAGCATGCGGCAGAATCTGCCGTTACCGATGGCCCTGGAGTCGGCGGCCGGCGGATCGACGGACAACCGTTCAAGAATTTTACGCGGTATTAAGCAATGGCTGGTTCAGGGGTATCCGCTGAGCGAATCAATCCGGCGGGGCTACCCGAAGTGCCCGGGCCATGCGATTGGGATGATCGCCGCCGCCGAGCGAATCGGTCAACTCCCCTATGCCTTCAAAGCCATCGAAGCCGATATGATCGCCAAAGCAAACGACCGTAGAAGACTTCGGCCCGTGCATCCGTTTTATCCGGTGATCCTGATGGTCTTCACATTCCTCATATTGTCGGGATTCATGCTGTTCGTCGTTCCGCAGTTCAGAGAAAGTCTCATTGAGATGACCGGTGGAGGTGCACTTCCCCCTGCGACCCGGATCGTGTTGGATATTTCGGGCTTCTTTCTTTTTAAAGGTGGATGGCTGATCGGATTGTTGATTGCATTAATCATACTCATAGTCGCTCTCGCCTCGCTATACGCAAAGTTCCGACCGCGTCAGCCGGGTAAACCCTACTTGATTTCACGAATCGGTGATTTTCTCAAGTGGCATCTGCCCATTCTACATCGCTTTGAGAAGGATTATTCGATGGTCCAGGTCGTCGAGTTGTTGCGGCTGTCGCTCATTGCCGGTTGCCCGGTGAATGACGCGATTGATTCGACTCTTGGCCTGGATGTGAATAACGGTTTCAGGAAGCGTCTTCGAAAATGGCTGAAAAAAGTCGAACGCGGCGACAATATCGCCGAGGCGGCCCGGCAAAGCCGTTTGGGCTCTCCGCTGGCCTGGGCCTTCGATGATAAGGTGAACCAGGGCAATACCCTGTCGATCCTGGAGATGTTGGAGTCGTTCTACCGTTCGAACTACAGTTACTATGTCAATCTTGCCCGTATTATTATGTGGCCCTGCATCACCCTTTCGGTGGGCGCTTTCATTGGCTTTATCGTTTATGCGATTTTTATGCCGGGTATCCAGATCATCAATACTCTGGCGGGAATGGTCCATCCATAAATAAAGAAACGGAGCAACATCGTGTACACGACGAATAACAAAAACCGGGGCTTCCTGCTGACCGAGACCATCGTCGCGGTGAGTCTGCTGGGATTGCTTCTGGCCGGACTGGCGCTGTCACTGCGCGGATTGGCAAAATTCAACCGTTACCAGTTGGTCCGGCAACGCTGCGTCGCGGCGGCCCAGGCCCAGATCGACAGTATCGCCACCATCGGAGAGGCTGTCTCCGACGAAGACCTCAACCGTCTCTGGCCCGGGATCAGCGTGTCTGTCGAAAGATCGCCCGGGACCGGCCAATGGCGGGGGCTGGACCGGCTCGACGTGACGGCAAGCGGCAAGAGCTTTCGTAAAGATGTGACGATTCAACTGTCCAGATATGTTCAAACGAACGAATCCTCCGCCGAAAGGATGTGATCGATATGCGTAAGGGTTTTACCTTAGTTGAAATGCTGGTCATTGTCATTATTGTACCCGTCTTATTTATTTTTTTGGATGGGTTATTCAGGACGCTCCTGGCCGATATCCCCAGGTCTCACCGGATCGCTCAGGAAAGTATCACATTGCACCATCTTCTGGAACAGATCCAGGAGGATATGGACAACGCCGAAGGACTACCGCAATCCGTCGAAGGATTTTCGGTTAATGACAAACAATTCCTTATTGACCGGCCGGAGGGTGTTATTTCCTATCAACAAGAAAACGACCGGATCGTTCGACGTCAACTGACCGGCGGCGAGAAAGTCTGGTCTCTACCCCACACCAAAGTAGCATGGAAAATTTGGGAAAAGAATTCACAAGGATACGCTGTCGAAGTGAGTGCCCACTTTGAGTATAAAACATGCGGAAAGTGGAAAAAGACCCTGGCGAATTCTCATCTCTTTTACGGAGGGGCCATACGATGACGATTCAAATGCAAAGCGATACCCAATGCCGATTGTCGATTTTAAATCGACAATCGACAATCGACAATCGAAAATTTCAGAGTGGTTTTGTCCTGGTCTTCGTCATCGTGGCGATTATTCTCATCGGAATCGAGATGTATGTATTGGCCGGGATGGCCAATACGATGCAATATCAATCGCACAGGACGTATTTAAAGGCGTGTGAAAAAAACTTGATAGCGAGCGGCCTGGCCTGGGCGAGAGAAAATGCCCCAAAAAGTCCTGGTGATAATCCTGGCCAAATGATAGAATTGGATGTGAACGAATTGGATATTCTCGGCTCGGCTTTAGACGTGACTTTCACCGCTGATGGTGACGTGCCGGTCGTCCGAATCCGGACGTTATGCAGCCGTGGTCGGCAAACGCTCAAAGGCGACAACATATATAAACTGAAACGATATGATCAGTCGGAAACAACTCCTGGAACACGCGAAAACTCAACAGGCCACTGACATACACATCTGCGCCGGGGCGCCCATTCTATTTCGAGTCGGGGGAAAATTAGTTCCGATTACGAAAGAAAAACTCACCCCCGCACAAAGCCGGGACATGTCGTTGGACCTCCTGACAGAAGAGCAGAAAGCTGTTTTTGAAAAGACGCTGGATTACGACCTGATGCTGGCCGACGGCTTCGGGCGATATCGGATCAATATCGGCTACTTCAACGGCGCGGTCGGCTCCACGATTCGCATCCTCCCCACGCGTCCCAGAACCCTTCGGGAATTGCATCTTCCGGACGTCGTTCAAGACCTCACGCAAAGAACCAAGGGGCTGGTCCTCATTACCGGCAGCACCAGTCAGGGCAAGACCACGACGATGGCCGCCATGATCGATCAGATTAATTCGACGAACGAAAAGCACATCGTTACCATTGAAGACCCGATCGAATACGTGCATACGAACAAGACCGGCGTCGTCCGGCAGAGGGAAGTCGGGCGCGACACTCAGTCCTTTTACACCGGCTTGCGTGCCGCCTTGAGACAGGACCCGGACGTGATCGCGATCGGCGAGATGCGGGATTACGAAACAATCAAGATCGCCTTGGCCGCCGCCGAGACGGGTGTCCTGGTCCTTTCAACGCTCCATGTGATATCCATCGACAAGATCATCGAACGTCTTCTAAGCTACGCCCCCGCCTCCGATGAAAGCCAGTTACGATTCCTTCTGGCCGAGTCGCTGCAAGGCATGATCCACCAGGAACTAATCCCTACGGTCAAAGGCGGCCAACGGGTCGCCTGCGAGGTGCTGGTCATCACGAGTGCCGCCAAGAACATCATCCGGAGGAAAGGCGGCTTCTTCCTGCGGAGCGTCATCGAGACCGGCAAGAAACACGGCATGATCACGATGGCCGAATCCTTAAACGCCCTTCTCCAGGCCGGTACCATCAGCGAAGGCGTCGCCAAAACCGTTCTGGCCAATTACGAATAATCCCCCTTAATCACAGGGCTGAACAGGTGTTTTACTCCTCTATATCCCAAGAGAGAAGATTGGCTTTGTTTTTTCATTTACCGCAGAGTTCGCAGAGACCGCTGAGAGTGTCATATTTCTTTTTACTCTGCGTCCTCGGCGTGCCCTGCGGTGAAACAGAGTTTGGCTTTGTTTTTTCAAGTGAAACCACGAATTGACACCGCCTGCCCTGAGCGCAGTCGAATGGGAATAAACACGATTTATTCTTCATTTTGACAACGTTTTGGTGAATGATCTGTCGATTTATGTGAATTTTTGTAAAAAAATGCGCATCTTTGAACGTGTTTTTGCCACTGGTTTCATTTGCCGCCGAGAGCTCAACGCGGCCTCGGGCTTCGCCCGTTGGCCGCAACCAAAAAATTCCGTAGGATGGGCAACTTGTTGCCCCGCCGTTAGGTGT
>JAFGTG010000584.1 GCA_016934255.1 Sedimentisphaerales bacterium | reverse complement strand
CAGGCGGCATTCCGCAGAAAATCACGACGAGTTAATGAGGTGTTCATCATTTTGTACTCCTTCTCAGATAGGTACAAATTTCAGATTCGTTTTGTCGTGCAACAAAAATATCATATCAATCGTTTCTTCAAATGGCAAGAAAATCTATCACCATGAAACGTTATTTCGTTACCGTTACGTAAAGTAGAAAACTCACCTGTCACCCCTGCGAAGGCAGGGGTCCAGGACGCAAAAAGTGGATTCCCGCCTTCGCGGGAATGACAAATCATATTTCCGCAGCAGGAACGATTTAGGGAGTGTGAGGAAATGGGGATTTCTGGGGACCTAATATTAGATGTTGGGTGTTATCGTTGACAATGGTTTCGTCTGGGTCTATATTCAAAGGCAGGATCAAAGGAGACTCTTATGAATAAAGTGCTGATTGTCGTTGGGGATGCGACGGAGACGGTGGATACGCTGTATCCGTATTATCGTTTGCAGGAGGATGGCTTCGAGCCGGTGGTGGCCGGGCCGGAAAAGCGGCGGTATCATATGGTTTTGCATGAAATACCGCCGGACTGGGACGGTCAGGTCACGCGCGAGTTCGAGGGCTATACGATTGCCGCTGATGTGGCTTTTAAAGATGTGAATCCGGAAGATTATCTTGGAATTTTCTTTTCGGGCGGACGTGCGCCGGAATATATTCGTTACGATCCCGACCTGGTCCGTATGACGAAGCATTTCTTTGAGACGAATAAGCCCATCGCCTGTGTCTGTCACGGCGTCGAGATACCGGCTTATGCAGGCTGTGTGAAAGGGCGGAAAATGGCTACCGTGCCCAAGTGCAAATTCGATCTTGAGGTGTGCGGCGGCACGTTCGTCAATGAGGCCTGCGTAGTGGATGGCAACCTCGTGAGCGGCCGGACCTATCACGATCATGGCCACTATATCGGCGTGTGGATTAAGATGCTGAATGAAGCCCGCCGAAAGAAAGAACAAACCTGATCCTTTAAGAGAGTGTCATTATGAATAAAAAACACCGGATCATCGCACGACGTACATTTCTCAAAAGCAGCATGGCGGCTGTTGTAGCACCGTATGTTGTTCCTTCTTTGGTCTTGGGTGCGAGTAATCGGCTCACGATGGGCATGATCGGCCTGGGCAGTATGGGAATGCGGCACGTCAAAGGTTTTCTGGAAGAGTATGACTGTCGGATTATCGCCGTGTGTGACGTCGATGCGGATCGACGGCGGGCCGCGGTTCAGGAGATTAATAAAAAATACGGGAATAACGACTGCTCTCAATATAACGACTTTCGCGAACTGATTGCTCGTGGTGATGTTGATACGCTGTGTATCGCCGTGCCGGACCATTGGCACGCCGTGCTGGCCCTTGTTGGTATTCGAGCCGGAAAAGATATCTACGGTGAAAAACCGTTGGGCCTGACGATTGCGGAGGGCAGGGCGATTGTCGAGGCGGTCAATCGCTACCAATGCGTCTGGCAGACGGGAAGCTGGCAGCGTTCGACGGATCATTTTCGTTTTGCATGTGAGCTGGTCCGAAGCGAGCGAATCGGCAAGTTGCGACGGGTTGATGTCGGAATCGGTCCGGGCTTCAAGACCCCCGAAATCAAGGAAACGCTTTACAAAATCGATCCTCAGCCGGTTATGCCGGTTCCCGACGGTTTGGATTACGAGATGTGGCTTGGGCCCGCACCCTGGGCGGCTTATACCGAGAAACGCTGCCACTGGAACTTTCGTTGGATTCTGGACTACTCCGGCGGCCAGGTCACCGACTGGGGCGCCCATCATATCGACATTGCCCATTGGGGCATGAACTGTGACGACACCGGCCCGGTCGAAGTGCACGGGAAAGCTATCTTCCCCGATGACGGCTTGTGGAACGCGGCGGTCGATTATGACTTCGAGTGCCTCTATGAAAACGGTCTTGTCATGCGGGTGGCGAGCAACAATCATATTCCACAGGGTGTTCGGTTCATCGGCGACGGCGGCTGGGTGCATGTAACGCGAAGCGGCCTAAAGACAAATCCCGCCGAGCTGCGCGAGGCGAAGATCGGGCCGAATGAATTGCACTTACCCCGGCCGGCGGGCGACCATCGCCAGGGCCATCGCCGGGATTTCCTGCATTGCGTCAAAACTCGAAAGACCCCGATCACGCCGGCGGAAGTCGGTCAGCGGTCCGTTACCGTCGCGCATCTGGGCAATATCGCCATGATCTTGGGCCGGACGATTCGGTGGGATCCGAAACATGAACGTATTTTAAATGACGATTCGGCTCAACGCATGATCAGCCGATCTTTTCGATCACCCTGGCAACTCTAAAATAAAGTCAATAAGCGGAGAACACAACGTATGAGAACACATCATTGTACACGCCGCAATTTTTTGACAACACTGGGGGTCGGCGCAGTTTCGATCTTAGCCTCACAAAAGTTGACTTTTGCACAAAAATCGGCAAGTAAACCCAATATTGTTTTCATTTTAGCGGATGATTTGGGTTTTAAGGATGTCGGCTATCGCGGCGGCATTATTAAAACGCCCAATATTGACAAGCTCGCTTCGGCGGGGGTGCGGCTCGAACAGTTTTATGTCCAACCGGTATGTTCGCCGACGCGTTCCAGTCTAATGACGGGACGCTATCCGATGCGCTACGGCCTGCAAGTCGGCGTGGTCCGGCCATGGGCCAACTATGGTCTGCCCCTGGAGGAACGGACTCTGGCCCAGGCCCTCAAGGAAGCCGGATACACGACGGCGATTTGCGGCAAATGGCACCTGGGACACCTGAATGCGAAGTACCTGCCGACGTCCCGTGGTTTCGACCACCAGTACGGGCATTACAACGGCGCGTTGGATTACTTCACACATATTCGCGACGGAGGGCTGGATTGGCATCGTGACGACCGGCCTTTGAATGAGGAAGGTTATACGACCGAACTGATTGCCAACGAATCAGTCCGGCTGATCGAACAGCATGACACCTCTCGTCCGCTGTTTCTCTATGTTCCGTTCAATGCAGCTCACTCGCCTTTCCAGGCCCTGCAGCCACATATTGATCGGTACAAGCACATTAAAGAAAAGAGAAAACGCATCTACGCCGCGATGACGACATGCATGGACTACGCCGTCGGCCGGATCGTTTCTGCGATTAATCAACGCGGCCTGACGCGAAATACCCTGATTTTCTTCTGCTCGGACAACGGCGGTGTCCAGAGCGTAGCAGACAACGGCCTCTTACGCGGCCACAAAACCCTCCTTTATGAAGGAGGAATCCGCGTCCCTGCGATTGCCGTTTGGCCCGGCGTCCTCAAAGCCGGCGCAATTGTTAACGAGCCGCTCCACATCGTCGATATGTACCCGACACTCCTGAATCTCGCTGGCGGCAAACTAAATCAAGCGTTGTCGTTGGACGGCAAAGATGCCTGGCCCACGATCGCCGAAGGCAAACCGTCGCCTCACGAGGATATCCTGTTCAATATCACACCCGCCAACGGAGCGATTCGGTGCGGCGATTGGAAGCTGGTTCACAACGGCAACCTCGGCGCCAACAACACCGGCCAAAAGATGGAGCAAAATGTGTTCGAGCTTTTCAATCTAGCGGAAGATCCCTACGAAAAGAACGACCTGAGCGAGAAGCATCCGAAGAAGCTCGCGGAGCTCAAGCGTCGATTGGAAGCATACGCGAATCAGGCCGCTAAACCGAACTTTTCACCCAATCGAATGCCCAAAGACTTCAAAGTCCCCAAAGTCTGGGGATGCTCGGATTAAAATCCGCGTAACCGTTCACTCAAAAAAGATGGTGTCTAAATGTCATTGCGAAGAGCGGAGCGACGAAGCAATCTCACCATCCCCCGAGTTGGAGATTGCTTCACTGCACTCGCAATGACATAAATGCGATTTTTCCGTGAACGTTTACAAATCCGCGTGTGCAAAAAGTATGTCCTGGGTGTCCCCAGATAACGATGCCATTTTCATATAATTGGATACGTCCCTATTTGATATTTGATTACCTCTTTGATTATGACAGCCGACTCAAGTAAAGCAAGAAATAAGTAAGGCGTTCCCACATTTGGTTGTAATTCCCTTTCAAAATTCAACCGGCCATCGAGGTTCATATTGTTGCGTGTAGATGCTTACTCCTTCGATTTTATGCAAGAAGAACATTTTGATGTGGTTACCTCGAGTCCTATCGAATCCAAAGAAATATTCATTGTATCCGTTTTTTGTATTCTTGAATCGAAATGAATATGGTTCTATGTCTCGATCTTCTTTTTTGTAACGCATTCTGATAATTTGCCTAGCCTTACCAGCCTTAATAATAGCCTCACGCCAACCAGAGTGGATATTATATAAATAATTCTTGATTGGCTTTGCCGAAATCCCCAGAGCCTCAAGTGTCGATGGTTCAAATAATAACGTGATGAAATTCTTAAATAATGATATTGCATTAGAAAATACTATTAAAGAATTTCTTGGGCAAATGATAGATTTTATCCAACTCGTCTCAATGGTTTTGAATTTATCCTCAAATAACATCTCATCCCTACCAGCAAAAGGCACATTTTTAAACAATGTCTTTTTAAAAAAAGTTGATAGGACGCTAGTTTTACTAATGGGAATTTTTTTGCTCTGTAAAATCTTTACAACATCAAACAAATCCCTCGCTCTGGTTCGCTGAATCCAACTCCTCAATTTTTCTGCTAATATTTCTTCTAATGAGTAACTTAAAATTTCAGCATTACAATAAGGGGAATCAGAATACCCATGAATAATGTTGTGTGTTTGTAATGGGAGAACAATTCTTTCGTAATCTGAGATATCGAATTTGATTCTCATTTTTAAACTTGAATCACCAGCAAACCCCTTAAAATAGACTCTTCCATCTATAGCTTTACAATCACTATCTGGCGTTTCATATTCATTCACCCTGGTTTGGTCTTGATAAAATTCGATGCCAGACTTCTCGCTTACGTTTTGGCATACTTCATTTAGATACGAGTGAAATATGTCCTCTGAATCTAAACGCATAGCAGTAAAATCTAAATCATCTGAGAATCGAGTGTCAGTCAAGTAGATTTTCCTAAGACAGTTTCCTCCCTTAAATACATAATTTCGAGATAAAGCCGGGTGAACATATATTCCCCATAACAACCATCCCATAGCATAGTCCTTCTCTACGAAGGTGATAGGAACGCCATGTTCGATGGCCAGATTTCGTATTTCATCTACACTTATCATTTAATATTCAACTTCTTTTATATTTCTTTCCTAATTAACAACCCATCAATCTTCTAGTAAGAATATGACAAATTGTTCAGTTCAATGAAAACTCAAGACACACCTAAGAGTAGATTCTTTAAGAAAAAATATCCTTGAAGTTAGTGTCATTTAGTACAGACACCAATCATGATTCTCAAAGGCAATCACCAATAACACTTTTATTTTACACTAATCATAATCAACTTTTTTTTCGACCCTTTCTCTTATCAGGAGCTTGGGTAAGAGCAGAAGCTGCTACGCTCTTAACAGTTTTTGAACTCCTGGGATTTCTAAGTAATTTAGATGCTTTCGAAGCAACGCTCTTTGAAGTTTTTTCATTTTTTGTCATTGTCGTGTCCTTTTAGAAATATTGTCACATTACTAACTCTTGTTGCTTTCCAGTTAAGGCTAACCACCTTTTTGTTGAACCACTCTTCTTTCTATAAAGAAATATATGTTCAACGCTATTTCCAGAACGAACTTGCCATTGAGCTCAATAGTAATATGTATGCTATGAAAATTGCCACCTGCTTCAACAAAAAGCAAGCATTTGCTGGATAGTTAATGGCTCTCGGCGCCAAAAAATCCTGATCCTCAGAAGTATGCTTTCTTTCTTTGAATCGGTGATAAATTCCCCATACTATTGTTGCTACGATATACTGAAGAAAATCGAGGGCTAATCCAATTATTAGCATAAAGGAAGCCCACCGTAAATCACTAGGAATAACTGTTGTTCCAGTTGAACTAACCCTAAAGGCCCATATCAAGGCAAGACCTGCAAAACCCAGTTGACGAGAAATGTCACTCGCCTTTCCGGAATTATAGTAATAACTTTCCCTGCAATCCTTTAGTTTCATGTCCGTATCGTCTCAGATCTATTTCTTCTTTACTCCCGTGCTATTTGTTCCAATGCTACCACGAGACCCACCAACTGCTTTTGTTCCCTTTTTAGAAAATTTACCAGTTTTTGGCGTCAATGCACTGCCAGCTTTACTGTTTGTAGATTTTCTACTATTACTTTTTCTCGCCTTCATCTCGTTAACTCCAATTTAGTGATACTCAAAAACAATCGTTAAGTCATCGTGATAGAGAACGCCGGAAATGGAATGTGGTGTGTCTAAACTATTTGACAAAAGTCAAATCCGTTTTAGGCAACGCCGACAAACCATGCCAGCAGCCTAAATAATCAAAAATTATCTATTTAGTGTACAGCAAGCCACGTGCCAGAAATCACAATTGCGGAGGGAAAAATCTACGGCGTCGCGCACGGCCTTTATACTCAATATATTGCGATTTATATAAATTATTTTCTATATATTGTATGTATTAAGGAATTCTCTTGCTTATCTGTCAAATTGGCAGATAAACAGTCGGGTTGAGTCATAAATATTAAGTTTTAAGTTTCTTAACCACGAAGCTCACGCCTGCTCTGAGCCCGTCGAATGAGAAGGGGCACGAAGCTTTAGAAAGAATACATGATGATCTTTCTTCGTGTTTCTTCTCCTTTTCGTGGTTGAATCCAGAATCTGCGTAAATCTGCGAAATCCGCGGTTCAAATAATATTTCACTTGACTTTGAGGTATTAAATTAGTATAATAATAAACAAATAGAATACAGAATACAGAATACAGAATACAGGAGAGAGGAGACAGAAACATTGAATATCCAATAACGAACATCCAATATCGAATATCGAAGGCTAATGGTGGGGCAAGCCACCACCCTACAACAACTAATCCGCTAATCTGCGCAATCCGCGGTTAAACATGTTTAAATACTTACAAAAATTTACAATTTTTCACAAAAATGCATAAAACCATTCAATCACCATGTCGAAAATTCGCAACTTTTTAGAAATATTCAGAGTATCTCAGCGTCGATTTCGAGGAGGAGTATTTATGAAGCTAATACTGCGATAAGAAACAATTATATCAATCGCGCCGGCAGATCCATCGATGGATCCCCCGTTTGGTAAAACAAAGCCAATCTACGCCTTTGGGTGGATTCCAGGCTTTTTTCCGTTCATCTGCGGTTGAAAAAACAAAGCCAATTTCGTCATCCTGAATCGTTGGCATTACAGTAAGGATGCCCCGCGACACTATTGGGCCGGTTGGAAACAAATAAGCTGACCGTTCATTGTGGACATGTATAGCCGTTCGTTTGCGGCGGCCATGCCGTCAAAAACGGGCGGACTATCCAGATCGTATTGTGCCAACGTCTTCCCGTCGGCTGTCGATACGGCTAATAGAAGGGCGCCTTTGTTACCATTGAAAGCATCCGCCTGGTCGGCGAGATTCCGCTGGATTACTGGATCATCGATTTGTCTGAACGCCTTCGGCTCATCGACTAAATCGGGAGGACCGGCGACGAAGAGGATGCGATCCGAAAGCACCATTGCACGGGCCAGTAGGGGGATATCCTGCGTCCAGTTATGCTGGACGGCAAATCCCGGCACGGAACCGGCACTGCCGGTGAACTTCATGGCCCATCCGATCTTGCCCTTGACAGCGACAACTCCTTCGGCCTTACCATTGTTCTTATTGGACGATTCATCGAGGGCGTTACCTCGGTCAAAGGAGTACGAAAGGATGAGATTTTTCTTATCGGCGGGACGTCCCGCTGAAATCTCCTTCTCAATCTCTTGTTGGCTTAACGCTCGGTGATATACCCTCACCTCGTCGATCAGTCCGTTGAAACCAAGCGGTCCGGCGTAATCACCCACGGTCGAACCGCCATCGACGCCGATCTCCATCGCTTCGGCCGGGTTGCCTGTGAGCAATCCCGGTGCTTTTGTCGAGCCGGCGAGTGTACCGTTTCTATAAATCCGGAGTTGCTTATCGTCGGTCAGTATGCCTGCGAGGTGTACCCATTTTCCGACCACTTTTGTTTTCCCATTGACAAAAGCCAGATTTCCATTCGTGCGAACGGCGAAGGTCGGTTGCCCGTTTTGTAGATACAGCACATAGCCCTGGGAGTTGCCGCCTCGTGCGAGGATTACTCCGTTGGCTTTCTGCGATTTAATCCATGCTTCAACGGTCACGGCTTTACCAGCGGGATTGAGGCTTTTGGACTTTTCGATGCTGATAAGCGAACGGCCGGAATCATCCTCGATCGCAGCGCCCGAGTCTTTACTCGCAGCAAACAATTGATGTTCGATAGGTGTCGTCCATTTATAGTATTGCGGCTTGCGCCCGAAACCATACACTGTCGAATCGTCGAAGACAAGGATTTTTCCCGCGGGAGCGACTTTACCCGAAAGATAATAGCCGCACCAGCCGCTGACAAAGGTACTGCCGTACATCCAATAGGTCCGATGCCAGAAGGTATCATCCAGGTAGCCCGTCGGGCTGAAAAGATGTGCATGTTCGACTCGTTGGGTTGGAGGAGGAGCACCCCTGTCTGCGTCTGTCCCGGCCGGCATTTTCTCCAAAGGCAAACGCGTCCCGTCCAAATGGAACGGTTGCGACCGCATATAGATTAACTTGCCATCACTTGACAGAATGTCCGGAAGACCGACGGGCATGTTTAACCAACTTACATAATTATGCAGGTCGCCGTCACTTTCAGGATCGCGGTCGTCAAGGACGGTGTGTGATAGTGTTCTGCCGGTTTGGGGATCGAGTCGCCAAAGGTGCAGGCCGCCGTCCAAAAACACCGATCTACCGGCCACGCAATACAGAACGCCGTCTTGAATCAGTACGTTACCAGGCACGGGCCAAACCGATTCCAACTGCTCGAAGGATGTCAAACGCTGATCCAGTGGTGCGGCGCGGAAACGCCAAGCCAGGCTGCCTGTCGATGCATCAAGACAATAAACCCACCCATCGGCTGATCCGAATAAGACTCGTCCCTGGTAGATCGTGGGCGGTGAATCGATACGTCCTCCCGCTATATAGTGCCACAGTTTCTCACCGGAAGCGGCATCGAGAGCGTAAAGTGTATGTGTTTCTACTGACGCGACGAAAACTTTGTTTTCAGCGATGACCGGACTCGTGAGCTGACCTTTAATGGTTGCACGCCAGGCAGGTTTAAGCGCAGCCGGTACAGGGGTATTCGTCATGCCGCTACGTGCTGCATCGTGACGATACGTTGGCCAATCCTTGGGATTTGAGATTTGAAATTTGAGATTTGAGATTTTTTCGTAAGCGGGACCTTTTTCCAATCGGTTTGATGGGGGGATTTTGGTTACTGTTTTCCGCTTTGGCGCCACGGCGTTGAAGCCGTATAACTTTGTCTCAAGGTAACATGCGCACGGGTGGGGGGGATTATAAACGAGGCCGTTGGCGGGCATCACGCCGTACAGGCACGCGCCTCGAACCCAGTGATGGGGAATCCATTGCTTGCGGTTGACGTCTAAAAATTCGGTCCCGGTTCGCGACATCAAAAGGTAATTATCCGTGGCCTTACCCCGATAGCAGCGGTGATGAAACCAATAAACGTCGAGATTGGGTGCAAACTCGATTTTAATCTCACCCGTGTGCGGATCGCGGCCGGTGAACGTTCCGCTGGCCCTGCCGCTTGTTGTCTCTCCGGTCCACACGAGGCCGTTCGCGACGAGCAGGTCCTCCGGGGATCGGTATCCCGATGGGGGATGATACGCCGTCCAGAGAATGTCACCGGTTTGTGCCGAGAGTGCGGTCATCGTATCTTTCCCTTTCATATACCAGGAACCCGTTTGCGATCCCGCAGTCTCGCCGCCCGAAAAGAAAACGATGTCCTCGTACAGCACTAAAATCGGAAGATAGAAAGCAAGAATTTTATCCGTTCGAGCGATGGCTTTGGAATGCCAGATCTCCTTACCCGTATTGCGATCGAGACAAACAACACTGGCGCCGTCGTGAAAAATGACACGTTGTCTATCCACCGCCAGTGTTGCGGGTAAGACGCGCCGGTTATCCGTCCATAGGATTTCTCCGCTATCGGCGCGAATGGCAACGATCTTTCTGTTTGCTTCGTCCCAGAACGTTGTGTTGTAGCCTTTGGTAAACCGCTGGCTACCGTGATAGTCGGTTTTCTCGGCAGCGTCGTTAACGAGCGCGAACAACACGCTGTCGGAGAAGATCACTTCCTCGGTCGCCTGTGTTCCCGGATATGTTTGGATCGTGTTGCCTGTGACCGCATCGAGAGCCGTCAGGGGAGCGTCGAGAGCGAGCGTCACATAAACCCGGTCGCCCACAGCGACGAGACGTCGCGGCAACTGGGCCGGTCCGCTTTTGAGGGGCCACAAGTGCGTGAACCATTCACCCAACGGCCGCTTCCAAAGAATCGTACCGTTAAAGGCATCTCGTGCGATCAGCGTCCACTTGGGAGGGATGAGAATCGACGCACGCGGGGCTTCGTCGATAATGTAAAAGACCCGTCCATTGGTCGTCACCGCCGCACTGACGCTGGACATGCGGTCGTGGTGACGTGCATACCTCGGGCTGCCGATCCACTGCATATGGCGGGGCGGACCGACGATGTCATCGTGCGAGACGGCATTGTTCGAGGCATCGTGTAGATAATGCGTCCACTCGTCGATCTCTTTCGGCCGGGGTTTGATCGTCTTCGTCCACTGGCCGTTACTCCGAATGTACGCGACACCGTTCGGGCATAGGATGCGCATCACTTCACTCATCGGAATCGTACCGAGATCTTCGGAGACAACAAGATTCGCAAGATTGTCGATGTACGGCAGAGTGTTATCCTCTAATTTATCTATAGACACATTCCCGTAAACGCCAAGGGATTGAAGATATTCTCTTGCTTGTGCAACGTGTTTTGTACTACGGTCCAAACCATGGATAAGGTAACTTGAGTTGGTATATAGAGCGGTCGTGAGTTGGCCATCGCCGCAGCCGATGTGGACGATAAGTCCACCTTTTATATCACATATTTTTAGGATTTGCTCGGCTTGCCGAGCGGGATTCAACGATTGGGCCGAAAGTACAGAGGAAATCGTCAAGACAAGTATCAATATCTTATGAATTTGTTTTTGTCCGTTCATTATGACTGGTCCTGATCTACTATCATTGTTTCAATTTCCAGCGACTCGAGCAATACGACTAAGCGCGTACTTTTATCAAAGATCTTACGCTGAATTTTGTGGAACTTCAATTGATTTTCAAGATGAACGTATTTCGAATCGCGGGAAAGCCTGCCCCCACCGAAGCCGAGGGAATGCCAGTGGCACTGAATGATATTTTATTGCGTTAGAAATGATTATTTATTGTGAATTTTGACATCAAGATATTGCACGCCCCATTCCAAAGCTTCCTGATGGAAGTGAAAGAAAACGTCGATACGATCACCCTTAATCGCTCCGCCTCTGTCGAGTACTTTCACAACTTGCCCGTGAGTATAACCGGGAACGATCAACTCCGTACCGAAGGCATATCTCTTGTCAGCCGCTACGAAGGTGTCGCCGGGCTGTATCACATGGCCGCAGGCTGTTATGCCGTCCGCATATTGTCCGCAGCATTTCGGGCAGGGACAATAGGCCGTGACGCGCATTCGCACGGTGTGCCATTCGTCAGTAGAGGGTTCACTTCGTTCAGGCGCAGGTGTGGTTTTCATTTTGCCCAGTGGAAGTGAGGGAGTCAAACTCGCCAATTCGGTTGGTGTCGTTTTTTCGGTTGCTTTTAATGTTTTTTGTTCGTTTGCCGTCGGTGGAGTCACTGGATGAATTTTAATTGGCGGGGCATAGCGCATCGTCATCCATAAGTCGACTTTTGTATAGGCCGCTCCAGCGACAAAACAGAGTATGCACACAGTGGCAACAAGTATCAGGCGAACACTATCTATGATTTGACTTTTGATCTTTTCCAATGAATACCCTCCTCGCAATCGGATCATTGGGATTTACAGACTTTCACGATCCCCGCACGTTTACATGACACTTCCCTCGGCCCTGGATTGTTAACATTATTATATCAGGAAAAGCTTTTCAATTCAAAGAAAAAGCGATGGAATGGTCCCTGTCGAGTAGATTTCATGATCGAGAGGAATAGAGTGGAGATTTTATGGGGCCCGAGCGAAAAGTTTTTTCTATGTTTTTTAGACGCCGGTGCGGCGTCATCGTTCCATCGTTTGGGATAAATTCTGCTTGAATGATATTGTTTGATTTGGTATAAGATAGAGTGTACTTTATAGAAGTTTTCGACTTTTTAGGAGGAATGATATCATGTTTGAAAGAATAAGAAAATCAGCCGTTGTGTCTATATTATTAATCGGATTCATAATCCTGGTCGGAAGCGCGGTGCAGGCCAATTGGTTCGAAACCTTTGACGGGAACGCGTTTGATTTATCAACCTGGCAGTTTCACAGCTATCCGGATTTGACAAACTCGTTCAGTGGAGCCATACAGGATGGGCCGGACGATAATGATTACTTATTATTAAATGAGACCAGCACGAGTGCGATCGGGGGATCGCAATTCGGCATCGGTTTCGGTTCGGAAGAGGTTTTTACGGACGTCCGCGTCGGAGCCGTCGTGAACGTCACCGGGAACCTCCGGAATTACCACGGCTTAGCCGCGAGGGTGTCGCACTTCATCGACGATGGTTCCGTTAGTGGCGCCCCCGGCATCATCGCCAATACGTACCTGATGCTCATACACTGGCAGGATGGCCCGGCGAATCTCAGAATCGAAGTTTTCAAGACCGTCAACAATCTCGCGGACATTATGAAAAACTATCATGAAGAACCCGTGCCCGGTCTCGGTCATGCCCGAAGCTATTACGCGGAGCTGGATGTAGTCGGCTCGAATCCGGTGTATATCACGGGTAGTCTTTATGAATACAAAGACGGTCCGCTGTTGGCGAGAACACCGGTCTTTATCGACACGAACGGCAACGATTCCTGGGAGAACGAAGGCGTTCACGATGCAGTCTATACGAGTGGGATCAGCGCCATTTTTGGGATGAACCAAAAATCTGATCCACCCGGTTACAGCGCGAGCTTCGATGAGGTCTTCTCCGTTTCGGATGGTCCCGCGGCGGTTAATCCCAGCCCGGCTATCGGCGCAACTGATGTGCCGATCGATGTCACCCTAAGCTGGATCGAGGCCGACTTCGCGACGGGACGTGAGTTGTGGTTCGGTAAAGCCGGGGCGATGGAGAAAGTCGATCCGGCGCCAACGGGGATGGCTTATACAGCCGGCCCGCTCGAATTCGGCCAGACATACGAGTGGCGTGTCGATCAAGTCGGCGCCTCCGGTGTGGTGACAGGGCATACGTGGACTTTTACGACGGCGGATTACCTGACTATAGAGGATTTCGAATCGTATGGCAGCGATGCGGGTATTCAAGCGGACTGGCCTCACAATATCGAGGGATTCGATTATATCTTTTTAGCGGCGGACGACGAAGGCGATACATCGATGCGGTTCTATTACCAGAACCAATACGAGCCGTTCTTCACGGAGGCCACACGAACCTTCGAGAGCCTGCAGGACTGGACGCGACTCGGCGTCGAAGCATTATCGTTATCGTTCGCTGGCCAGGTTGATAACGTCGAGCAACTCATGTATCTCAAAGTGGAAGATGCCGTCGGCAATAATGCTACGGTGGAGCATCCTTTCAGGCATGCGTGTCAATCGCGGCGATGGTTCGATTGGGTTATACCGCTCTCAGAATTCAGTGTATCTGGTGTGGACCTAACTCAGATGAGCAAGCTCACTATTGGCTTCGGGGATGGGGCAACTTCCGGACAGGCCGATGAAGATTTGGACTCGATATATATCGACGATATCCGATTGTACCCGGCACGGTAATGAAGATATCGACAAATCTATTTTGGATTTAGTTGTCAACGGTTCCATCCGCCTGCTCGTAGATTTGGGCGATCCGGGTGAGAAGCTTTTCGAGCTTTGTGTAATATTCGTTTTCGGAGAAGCTCTCTTTGGCATCGCGCAATTTGATGACTTCCAATTCCAAACGATCGCGCTCGGCTCGCAGTAGGGGCGGCATCTTATTCTCAACCTGACTGTGAATGAGATGAACCTGGTGAGCGCGATACCCATCCAGAGATGCGCCATCCTCGGCGTTCTGCACGGGCCGAACGCCGCGAAACCAGTCAGCTCGCGTGCCGAGTCCATCCCCGTTATCGTCGAGTAGAGCATATTCCGTAACCAGACGCCCTGCGGAAGTATAGAATTCATGGGTGCGATGCGAAGCGTCCAGGAAGGATTCGAGCAGGGACGTTTGGCCGTCCTTATCGAGATCTGCCTGCGGCTTGGCCATCGCCTCAGCTAAATATTGTCCGAATCGTGTGAAGTTATGTTCGAAGCCGCTCTTGGTCGCAGTAATCACAATGCGTCCGGCGGCGGAAAGCTTATTAAGGAAGGGGGCGCTGGATGAAGCGGTGTTGATAATCACGAGGGGCCGGAGCATCGGTTGCAGCCATTCGGCCAGATCATCCGCCGATACGTCGGGACCGCGGAGATTGAATTTGGCTGTTCTACCGTCGAAGGTTCCATGTCCGATGAGAACCAGCCAAAAGGCTGCATTGCTTTGTTTGGATTCTCGTGTCAGGATATTCTGGAGCAATGTTCGGTCGTCTAATTCTCCTTTGTTGTTTGAACCGATTGTGATAAACGTCGCTCCGGCTTTAGTGCATGTTTCATGCCAAAGATCGGTCCATTGGGCGAACTGCACGCCATACTCCAGTGTACCGGCAGCGCCTACAACAACGATAATGGTTGGATTATCAGTGTTTAGTTCGGCCGGTTCAAATACAGAATGGACACTAACACTAAAGAACAACACGCCTATGAGCGACGCCCATAACAATCGAAAATCGAAAATCGAAAATCGAAAATTGCTCACGGCATTCCTTTCCAGCGGCGCAAAGCCCATTCACCGATAAAGCACAATAGGACGAATGTAAAAATCGCGGGTAGCATTCCCCTCAAGTCCCATAGCGGTTTGATCCAAGCCTCGGAAATCGGCGCCTCGATGCGAGGTAAATTCCGTGCGAAATTATCCAGAGCATCGAGTTCAATAACCCGGCCTCCCGTCTGGCGTGCGATAGCCTCCAATAGCGGACGGTTGGCTTTAATCGATGAGAACTCATGAGCTTCGCGATCGACGACCCATCCGGTTTCCGCCTCGTCAATTTTAAGGCCCTCATTGTCAGTCACAACCGCCTTGGCCACATAGTTACCATCATATCGTGGCACGTACACGGCTTCAAATAATCCGGTCTCACTCAGTACGGGTTCGGCGTTGAGTTGAATCTTTTCTTGCTCAGTGCCGCTTGTCTCAATATGTATCGCAACCGACGCTTCTTCCATCGGTTCGAAGTCCTTGTCCCGAACACGCACCCGGACGATGATCGGCTGATTTACGCGATCGTGTTGTTGGACAGCTTGTAGCGTGACGCGATGAGGCACATCCGCGACCAGCCATCGTAGCATCTGCCGCCAGAACGTATCCATATCGTCATGCATCTCGGGCTTTTTCATGCCCCATCGCCATAGATCACCGATCGTTAGTGCACCAGCACGTCCGTTTCCATAACGCTGTACGACCAGAGCCGGGTATTGCTCCGGCGAATTATCGCTGATTGTTGCGACGATCAATGCCCCGGTCTTGATCGAACCGACGCGGTTGAGCACGCAGAATTCGGGCATCGTTTCGAGTCGCTCCTTCTCGGACGGCTCGTTGTCACGCAGCCGGGCCCACGGTTGCAGCCAACCTTCACGTGTCAATTTCAGTTGTGGATGGGAAAACTTGGGGACGTCGGGCAATCGGTCCAAATGCACCGGTAGAATCCGTCCGATAGGGGTGCGATGGAATTGCCCTTGTTGGAACGAATCTTTCCCGCCGAGCATCAAAAATCCACCGCCTCGCTCAGCCACGAATCGCCGGAGCAATTCCATCTGGTCGTGCGAAAAAAACTCGGCGTCGATATCGTCGAGGATCACGGCGTGATAGTTGAACAATTCTTCCGCCGTTTTAGGAAAGCCATCGCGAAGCTCTGTCTCGTCTCGCGTGCCGAGGCGAACGAGAACCGGCTGGTCGTACTGTTCTTTTTGCTCTTCGTCCTTATTATCAAATCCGCGATACAAGGGATTACCTTGTTCACCGGGGCGTCCCCGCCAGTCGTACTTTGGCTCGCGCTTAGCCACGCGTAGAAGTCCCACGAGATGGATTTGTTCGTCTTCGCTGATGGCCCGCCGAAGGAATTTGTACTCCCAGTTCGGACGGCCCGTGACGTAGAGAATCCGGTAGGGTCCCTTACCGCGGTCCACGATAACCGAGCGTTGATTATTCGCTTGTGTGGCTTCTGTCGATTCTTCGGTTTTGTTGGTGACGTCATCCTGTGAGACTTTTTCCGCCACTCGAAGGCGATAGAATAGAACACCGCTTCTGTCCGGCCGAAGGCGAAAACGCAGCGTTTGTTTTTCGTTGTTTTTATGGATGTTTCGCGTTTGGCTTTCGACGACTCGGCCGGGGCTTTCGAGGAGTTCTACTATAATGGACTTGCCGTCATATCCCGATGTTTCCACGTCGGCCTGGATCGTTACCGGGGCGTCTTCAAACACTGTCTGACTCACCGTAACATTCGTTAAAGAGATATCTTTTGGCGATTTGGAGTTGCCGATGACCACCGGATAAATGGGCGGCACACCCGACAGGTCGTAGAATTGCTCTCCTATGTCCGTCGCACAACCGTCCGTCATCAGGAGCACACCAGCCAGCGGTCTGTCGCGATAACGTTGCCCGATCGTTCGCAGGACCTCACCGATGGCTGAACTCGTGCCGTCAAAGGACAATTTTGCGAAATCCGTCGTTCGGTGAAGCCGCGAGTCGAAGGTGTATTGGCGAAGTTGGAAATTGTCGGCCAGGGCATCCAACCAGCAGGCTCCTTTTCCGTGCAACGCGGTGTGAAGGATTTCACCGCGGTTTCGTTTTTCGCCTCGATCCCGAATCGTCATACCGTTGCTATTGTCGGCTACGACGAGAAATAGATTCGCCCCGGATTTGGCACGTCGCCCGCTCCATACGGGTTCGATTAAACACAAGGCTAATATCAGCACACCGAGAAATCTGAGAAAGAAGGCTATGCCATGAATGACGCCAAGCTCCGGCGAACGTCGGTACGACCACACTAAGAGAGTAACGACCGCAACAAATGCCAGTACCGCCGGCCAAATCCACGAACTTGCAGGGATAACGAACGATCCAAGCAACATTACTTTTCGCCCCCCAGGTTCTCGTAGTATCGACGGACCAAATCGGCAAAACGTCCGGGCACGGGATCGCGATCAATGGGAACCATTGCTTCAACCGATTCAAGTGAAGAAAGTTCCTCGCTGATGCGATCGCGCAACTCGGTCAACGGTTTCGTAATCATTTGTCGAACCATATCCCATTGCGGTTCTTTGCCGTGACGCGTAAACTCCGCCCGTATCGCGCGGGCGCGATCCCGGACCCTCGCCGCCTCGGCGCGCATTTCCGACTCGTTGAGCATTTCTTCGACGTCGCGTAAACGATCCGACCACTGCCTGAAATCTCTACCCGTCAGCGGACCGTTCGGATCGACCTGCTCCCACGGTCCGAACGCTCCCTGATTTCCGCCCCAGCCTCTCGTGTCGAGGGCGAGACGCCCTTGATTCGCGGGCGAGACGCCCACGACACGTTGGTCCGCATCTCGCGGCCTGTTGGGATCGCCGCCCTGGCCCTGAGCGGTTCCTCGCTGTGTGTTAACTTGTTGTTGATTTGCTTGCATGTTTCCCGGTCGGTTGGGATCGCTCTCTTGCCCACGGCCGATTCCGCGTTGCGCATCGGCGCGTGGCTGTTGGTTCGATGTTTGTCTCTCCGGTCCGTTAGGATCACCGTCCTTCTGGCCGGATGCGTTCGCACGAGCCACCTCTTCGTTGACTTCTCTAATCAGTTCGTCGAGCTGTTCTCTCGCCAGACGAAGCGCTTCGGCCTCATCGCCCAGCACGCTATCGGCGGCTTCTTCGACGCCTTTCCTAAGCTCTTCAATACCCTGTCCGGCTCGTTTTTCAATCTCCTGGGCTTGGGGTAGAAAATTACGCCGAATCAACTCACCGGCGACCTCAAGGTCACGGTCGATATTTTTTGTGCTCGTCTCCCGTACCGTTTCATAAAGCTTTCGTGAGAGCAAGGGTTCCGACGTTTCCGACTGCTCGCTGACATCCTTCATCTGTTCGATCAAATCTTCCATGCTCTCTTTTTGTTGATCCATCCGATCCGCCAGGTTTTGAGTATCACTTGAATCCCGAAGTGTTTTTTGCTCTGAACCTTGCTGTCCCAGCATCTCGTTCGCAATGTCTTTTTGGTGTTCGTCGAGCTGCTGAGCTTGTTCTCGCATCTGTCTCATCTGCTCGGAGAACTGACTGGAGGTGTTCCGCCGAAATTGATCGCGCATCTGCTCGAGTTCCCGTTGGGCGCGTGTGGTGGAGGTGATCGCCCGTGAAACCATTCCGCGTTCCAGTTCTTCCGCAGATTGACGGATTCTGGATCGGCTCTGATCGAGCTGCTGCCTTGTGTCGGCCATACGCTGGCGGTTTTCGCGTCTTTCCATTCGTTCTTGCAACTCATCCACGTCCCGAAGTGCTTCGAGTTGTTCATCCCTAAGCCGCCTAAGCTCGCGATTGATTTCTTCCCTTTCCCGTTCGTTTTGCGCCTGACGAAGGGCCGTCTCGGTCTCCTTGAGCTTATCGGTCATTTCGCTCTGTCGCCGGGCCAGATCGCGAAGCCGGTTTTGGACCTGTAAATCCTCCCGTTGCGTAGTCTGCTCCTGGGACTGGGCCAGGCGTTCCGACTCGTATCGATTCTCTCTTTGGCGAAGCTCCAACTGCTGAAGCTGTCGCTCGGAACGTGCCGAGCGTGGCCTGCTGCTCGCATTGGCACTCCGGCTTTGTGTCACCTGATGCTCGCGATCCCTTAACTTGAGCAGTTCCTGGTACGCCGATTGTTCCGCCGCCAAGGCCGGCGTCAGTTCCGATGTCGTTGAAGAACTGCCGGCTTCCACCAAGTGATCCAGCGACGTTTCCATGTGCTTTGTCGCAGTCTGCAAGGCCTTGATGGCGGATGGCTCCTGGGTTTGCGTTAAGGTTGATTGGGCCTGTTCCAGCACGTCGGCCTGTGATTGCCGCACGACGTCGAGGTCTTCTTTTTGATCGTTGAGGCTGCCCGATAGATCGGCCTGACGCTTAATATTCCACGTAGCGCTGATGATCTGCTTTTGCAACTCGGCAAGCTGACCGCCTTGCTGATCTTGTTGCTGGCCTTGCTGGTTTTGGTTTTGCTGATCCTGGTTTTGAAAAGACTCGCTTTCCCGGAATATTTCCTCGAAGTGACGAACTTCTGTAAAGTACATGTCGCTGGACGTTCTGCGGTTTTTACCGTTTGGGCCTATGTCATCGGCCCAGAAGTAATACGTCAGCAACTGGTCCGGCTGCGCACCAAGGTCTTCCAAAGCCAGAAGATGTTGAAAGTTTTGCTTTTGCTGTGAATTTTCCAAAGGGCTCAGTGTAATGTCGGCGCTCTGCACACCGGCAAGGGCATAGCTCATTCCGTAGTGGGTTATGCCGTAATCGTCCGAAATTTCAGCTTCCAGGCTCAATTCTTCCAGAGGCGATGCCAGCACATCGCGATTCGGGAAGACCGGCTTAATTTCAGGCGGCAGGTTTTTGTGAACGTCAATCGTGAAGCGCTGGGGTATCTCGTTTTTCAATCCCTGACCATCCACCAGATTTAACTCATATCGCCGGTTGTCCGTGGCGGTTATGGCCGTCGTATAAACGTTCGGATGTTCGCCATCGACCGTCAGGTTCAGGGCGGGGCCTTCTTTAGGAACAAGCTGTGCCGTGGCCACTGCTTTATTGAGCGTGAACGTCAACGTGATCTGAGAACCCTCGATGGCGCTGACGCGACGCGTGTCTTGAATGGTTTTTTCGGGCAGTTTTGTGTAGGCCGGATAAACGATTTTCGCATCGGCCCGGGTAAGCGTGGGATGCTCGTACACGTTGATATGATAGTCTCGCGTACTTCGGTCGGCGTATTCGATGCGATAAAGTAAATTATGATTGACTTGCGGGATAATGCCGCCGAACACCGGATCCTCGAGGTTCTTGGTTAGCGTTATTTGTTGCGGTTCTTCATCGGACGACTCGAACACCAGTATCACTTCTTGCGGTACGCGTCCCTCGAACCGTGCCAGAACGACCACCGGCGTCCCCGATTCCACATCGGTATCTCCCGGAGTGACGGTGATTTGATAGCCTCTTTGGGCCAGCATATTGCCGCCCGTTCTCAGTAGGAATGGACGCGGCAGAAGGAGTTGTGACATAGCGCCAATGAGAAGGGTCAGCGCCAGAATCCAGGCGATTTGTGCCAATACCAGCCTGGTCGATGAGACGCTCCGCAGCCAGTCGTACCTGACAGCGTGACGAACGGCCTCGCCGATGACCCGCTCCTGGAGATAGTTTAAAGAGCCGCCGGGCTTGTCCGGTTTTTGTTCTATCGCCGTCAGGAGCAATGCTTTCAAATCGGGATGTTTGTGCTCGATGTCCCGGGCAACGGCTTTGTAGTCTACTCGCAGTTGATGTGATTTATGTAAGATGAGGAGCGATGCGAGAACGGTTGAGATACACAGCGCCCAATTCGCCGCCGATGATGTCCATCCCCATAGCCAATAAACACAAATCAGGCCGATACCAACAATCAGTGAAACGAACCAACAAGCCGACAACCATAGCGCCAGGTACAGACGCCTTCGGCGATTCACCGTCGGCTGCAGACGTTTACGAAGAGCTTGTTCGATCATGTTTGTTCCCCTTCAATGATAGAAGGCGCACGCGTCAACCACCCCGCCAGTCCGATCTCGATCAGTGAGATGGCAAGCAGTACCATGAACACCCACCGCCACAGTTTCTGCTTATATTCCAACCCGGTCAGATCGCCACGATGCTTAGCCCATTCAGATTGAAGATCTGAGGATAATTCAGGTCCTTCCGCCGTTAGGTTTGCGGTTCGGCTAAGTACGACACCATATTGTTCGAGATCATCAATGGGCATAACGGCCGTTTGAGATTCCTTTGCGGGCAGGTTAATCGCAAACAGCCGGTTCTCAGCCGGGGACTCGACAGTATAAAAACCAGGTATATCTGTTTGTGTGAAAGCTTTAGTATCTGTATTGAAACTTGTCTGTGTTCCATCCGGCTTGCGAATCTGAACATCCTGAGACGTTCTCGATACGATAGGGATCATCACGGGATCGCCTACGAAATACCGTGTTTGCTGCCCGGTGAGAACGCCGCTGTATTCGAGGATCGAGTAGAGCAGCGGGACGAACTTTGTGGATAGGGCAAGCTGACTGTCCGACGGATGCCAGCCGCTCGTCATGACGAGCAGCGAACCAGCCTCGGCATTCAACTCGAACCACGCCGGGTCGTTATTGTCGAATCGGGCCAATATTTTCGCGTCTGGTAGGTCGGCGATGTTGATTCTTCGGTGTTTCCAGAAATGAATTTGTGTAAAGTCGCCGAAACGCGGTTCCGAGAAAGGTGTCAATAGTGGATGCTCGAAATCCATCTGGCTGAGCATTGTATAAGTATCAACGTCGGCCTCTTCCGACTCAATATTATCGATCCCTGTCAAATTCGCGATTGTCGCGGCGGCGTCCGAAGAGGTCATCGCCAGAAGAACGGTTCCGCCAGCCCGAAGATATCGACTTAATGGTGAGATGTTATTTCGATTCAGCGTATCCGTAACGATAACCAGATGGGCCGTTGAGATCGTTTCATCAGTAAGCCTGTCCGCCGGAGGAAAAATAATCTGTGGATTGAGCATAGCCGTATCGCTGAAGGCCCGTTGAACGTAAAACAGCATGCCCTTTGAATCATTTACATCCTCACCACCCAGATAAAGGATGTTGGCTTGCTGTATCAAATGGGGCGCCAGGTAAAGGGCATTGTCGAATTCATGATCGTCGCCGCTTAAAATCAGTGTTTTGACCGCTGCCTTGTCCGCCGGAAACGGCACTCGTACCATCACGCTATGTCCGGCCGGGGCGTACACATCTGCAATGGATTCGGATGTTGTATCGCCACCCACCCAATTCAGGCTAAACCGTTCTACGGTTGCATCAGGGGAATTGGTTACACGAATGTGTAATCTCTCATCTCCTTTCGAACGAGTCGTGCTATCCCGGCTTGCCACGTACTGCAAGGTCGCATTCGTATTGCCTTTGGCCGGAATTTGTTTCACGATCAGTTCAGTTCGCTCCGGCCATTCGTAGGCGTGGAGGGCCTCGAACGCAGCGCCTTCTTGCAGGTCGCTGATGAGTACGATCCGATGTGTCCTTGTGGATTGCAGCCTTTCATTGACCTCGTCGTCCTCAATCGCCTCGGCCGCATTAACGAGAGCCTGGCCTAAATCGGTTCGTGCCCATCCCGGAGATAACGTCGATATGTGTTCGTTGGCAATGGATATACGTTGGTCCGGATCGAGCGTTGCCCATTGCTCGAATCCGATCAGCGTTTGCGTACTCTGATCGAAGCTCATCACGCATACCCGATCCGTCGGATTGACGTCTTCCAAAATAGATTGTGCTTGATGTATGGTCTGATCCCACATGCCGGTGCGCCGCATGGAGGCGCTGGTGTCGATGAGTAGAACGATCCGGCTGCCGGAATAAGCTGGAGCTTTCTCAATGTCTTGCGCGAAAAATGGGCGGGCGAATCCGAACGCCAATAGGCACAAGATGAGGCACCGGAGAATCAAAAGCAGCAGGTTTTCGATCCGGCTGCGGTTCTTGAAACGCGGCACCGTCGTATGAAGAAACATCAGCGAGCTGAATGTCACACGCTTGTGCGTGTGCCGGCGGATCATATGCAAAATAATGGGGATACCCACCGCCGCGATACCCGCCAAAAATAATGGATAGAGAAAATTCATGCCGTCCCCCTGTGTTTTTTGCCGGCGCGGCGTCGGAGACGTTTTCTTTGGTGCATCCGATCATGCAGAAAATCCAGCAGGGCCAGGTCAAAAGCCCGGTCCGTAGCGAACAGATGATAATCAATTCCAAGGGTTCGGCATATAGATTCTGTTTGTGTCAGATGCTGCTCGAGCCTTCGCTTATAGGATGTTTCTGCATCGAACGGATCAACGTACATGTTCCGTTCGGTTTCAACGTCTTGAAAGAGGGCGGGGGAATCGAAATCAAAATTCAATTCAGCGGGATCGAGGATATGGAAGAGCACAACGTCGTGGCCGCCCGCACAAAGATAATTTAGGTCCGCCTCAAGCCGGTCAATCGACGTCAGTAGATCGGATACCAGAACGAGAAGTCCTCGCTTTGTGAGAATTTGAGCGATGTGGCGCAACGGCGGTCCCAGATCCGTCCTTTTCCCTTGAGGCGTCGCTTCTAAAGCCAGCAACAAACGACGTAGATAGCCCGGCCGGTTCCGCGGTGGGAAATACTCTCGAATACGATCATCGAATGTTGCCAGTCCGACGGCGTCCCCCTGTGTGTAGAGAAAATAAGCCAATGTCGCAGCCAACGTGCCGGCGTATTGTGATTTGTTGTAGTGCCCGGAACCGTAGCTCATCGACCGGCTATAGTCGATGAGCAGATGACAGCGCAGGTTTGTCTCATCTTCGAATTTCTTGATGTAATACCGGTCGCTGCGGGCATACACACGCCAATCGATATAACGGGGATCATCGCCGGGAGAGTACTGGCGGTATTCGCTGAACTCGACGGAAAAACCATGATAAGGGCTGCGATGGATTCCTCTCCAAAAACCTTCCACGACCACCTTGGCGCGCAGCTCCAGCGATTTGATTTTCATCAGCGAAACCGGATCGATAATCCGGCCGGTTGTGCCTTTTGCATCGGGTGACGCTAAGTTCGCTGTCATTTCCCCTGGCTTTCTTTCACGGATTTTAATAATCGATCGACAAGGTCTTCGATCACGACGCCTTCGGCTTCAGCGCGATAATTAATCAAAATGCGATGACGGAGCACCGGCAGGGCCAGTGCTCGGATATCCTCAAAACTCACGTGTGTTTTACCGTTCAATAGGGCGCGTGCTTTACCGCCGAGCACCATATATTGCGAAGCCCGCAACCCAGCGCCCCATGTAACCCATTCGTTGATAAAGTTTCGCGAATTATCCGGACCCGGCCGTGATGCGGCGGCGATCCGCACCGCGTATCGCACGACGTCCTCGGCGACGGGAACCTTCATAACGACCTGGTGAAATCGGATCAAGTCTTCGCCTGTGAAGATTTGTTGGAGAGGTTCAGGCTCTTTGGCCGTCGTTTGTCGAACGACATCGACCTCCTCATCTTCCGGCAGATAATCAACCCAAACGTTGAACATAAAGCGGTCGAGCTGGGCTTCGGGCAGCGGATATGTCCCTTCCATCTCGATCGGATTTTGCGTGGCGAATACAAAGAAAGGCTCGGCGAGGGTATAGCAAACGCCGGCGGTCGTCACGTGATGCTCCTGCATCGCTTCGAGCAACGCCGCCTGCGTCTTGGGCGGCGTCCGGTTGATTTCGTCGGCCAAGATCATATTGGCGAAAATCGGTCCTTCCACAAAGACCATCTTTCGTCCTTCGGTTGTTTGCTGAAGGATCTCAGTGCCGGTAATGTCGGCGGGCATGAGGTCCGGCGTAAACTGGATTCGCTGAAACTTCAGATTAAACAATTCCGCAAGCGTTTTAACCAACAGCGTCTTCGCCAGGCCCGGTGCGCCGGTGATCAGGCAATGCCCGCCGGAGAGCACGGCGATCAGCAGATGCTCGATCACATCCTGCTGGCCGATAATCACCTTCGAGAGTTCGTTGCCGATACGTTCTCTCGCACTGCTAATTTGCTGGACTGCCCATCGCTCAAATTCATAGGTTTTTGTAGCCAATCGTTTTTTTCCTTTCTTTTTTGAAACCCTTCCGCCCTAACAATCATAAATCGAAGTTCGTTGATTCAATGCGTCATCGCGTAAAAAACAATATTGATCCCCAATGGATATGCACTTTTTTCGGAAAATTCACGGAAGTACCATTCGTCCTCCCCTTCGCGTTCCCAGCCGTCGCCGAGATCGGTGTTATGACAGATAATCGACATGATCCGCCCCTTGTCGTCGTAGATCGCTTTGTAATGAGGCGTCTTCGCGTCCTCGCGTTCGTAGGTTACGCCGCTGTTTATAGCAACACCGATGCTGGGAATCTGAGGCTTTTCTTTAAGATCAAAGACGGCGTGGAAGATCGGGTGGCTGTAGGGCAATTCGAGCGGCTCACGTTCGGGAAATACTCGCTTGATCTGGTAGTAGAAGTTGTCCCATTCCGCCTCGCCCCAGAAATCATCGACCATAAGGAATCCGCCGTTCAACAGGTAGCGACGAAGTTGTTTGACTTCATCTTCGCTGAACACCAACCGGCCCGGTTCAACGATATAGATGAAGGGATAGTCAAACAGCTTCGGGTCCGTCAACTCGACTACCAGTCCTTCGGGATCGACTTCCATCGAAGTCAATTGATGAAGGCGGTAGGAGAAGTTGAGATCGCTGTCGGGATAATCCGTCGCCCAATTGCCTCCGCTAAAACCTCTGCCCCGACCCCACCCGCGGCCGTAATATCCGCCTCTGTCGTAGCCGGACGAATAGCGGATTCTCACGAAAGTGAAAACATCATGGGAAAACTCGCGGTCGGGCCTCCATTCGGGAACGCCTCTGCGATTGTCATATCTGCGATCGTAAGATCTGGGATCGCGTCTGGAATATCTTTGGGCAAACACCAAGCCCGCTCCGGAAAGCGCCACGATTACAAGTATAAGAATCAAACGTTTTGATTTTGTCACTGTGTGTCCTCCTGAATTGCAGGTGGCTCGGAGGACTCTTGGCTATCCTTGACGATCTCCAGTAATAAACGGTGTGCCTGGCGAAAACGAGGAGCTTCGGCCAATGCCATGAGGACATGTCTTTTCGCCTCAGCCGGATTTTTGTCTTTTAGCATATGTCCAAGGCGATAGTTGATATCGACCGGATCAGGCGGCTCCAGCAGAAGAAGTCGTTGATAAGATTCGATGGCCCCCTCGTCGTGGCCAAGAGCTTCTTTAGCTTGCCCAAGTTGGCGATAGAGTTGAGCCGGCAGGGGATGAACCGCCATGTATTTTTCACCGTACTTGATAACCTGCTGCCAGTCTTTCTTTTCTTCGGCCATTTCGATCAATCGTCTGTAAACATGAATCGCATCGGACGAATTCGCCGCGAGTTGTTCGAGTACTTCTTGTTCCCGGTCACTTTCGCCGAGGTGTCGGTGCATGTCGGATAGAAGTTGATATGCATTATCATCCCCTGTATATTGCGGATACAATATGATGAGCTTCTCAAGTGTTTCTTTTGCCTGGTCCCATTGTCGGTCGGCAAGAAGAGCTTTTGCATACAACGTCAACGCCCAGAAATTATTGGGATGCTTCGCCAGCCAATCATTTATGGCTTTGTAATCCGTTGGATCGAACTGTTCTTTTTCCGGCTGCTCCCAATCCGCTTGCGGAGCTAAATCCCGGGCACGCCTTTGTGCGAACGTCTCAAATTCCTTCTCCAGCCTTTGCAGTGGAGCGGTTCGCGAAGCAATGGCCATGTTAATCGCTATTCCTTTTGATAAGTCGGCGAGAATGGTTTTAAGAGCGACTAAGCCATATCGTTCCACGATAAACTCGACCACGAGCGCCGACTCATAGTAAGCGAACTGAAGGTGAGTCGGACTGGAGGGATTTAAAAAGGCGCCGCTGAGGTCGCCAATCGGCGTGAGCTCTCCATCGAGAATCATTTGCCGATATTCCGGCGTCATCTGCTGGCCCCAGGTCGGATTTCGCTGCGATTCCTCATAGACGGAAATCCCTTCGCTGATCCAGCGGGGCATCTTGTTTTGCGTTAGGTTCAGTGTTACGACGTGACAGAACTCGTGCCACAAGAGCGCCTGCCAGTTGGTCGGCCTTTCAACCTTCGGACTGTTGGCTGTGATGACATCACCAAAGCACACGCCTAAGAAGCCATCGCCTCCGGGTAATCCGAATGTCCGGACCGCAAAGTCCTGCTGGTTCGGAAACAACTCCACAGTCACCGGATGATCCAGTTTCAGATCGTATTTTTGACATAGCTCCATTTTGGCTTGCTGGAGTAATTCTGCTACTTTATCACCATAGACGGCGGCTTCCAGATCATCCATCCGTAGAATGAAGCCGTCAACACGTAAAGTCTTGAATTTGGATAGATGGTCCCGCAGGTTGGCGAGATTATAGGCCAGGATATTATAGGCGTCCCGGCTGTGGACCTCCCCGGCTAATGCCCAGCCCTCATTCTCGGCGCCGAGACGAAGCAAGTCCTGGGCCAGTTGTATCTTGGCCGGCAGATATTCCGGATTAAGTTTTAGCGCCCGTCGCTGATAAGAGGCTCCTTCCGCGAAACGGTATTTTTGGGAAAGTTTTCTACCAATGAGATAATCCACATCGGGATTGGCTGGCCAGTATTTGAGGGCATGAGCATGATGCGATTGGACGGCGTTGGGATCGTTAGCCAGGTAAGCCAGCACGGCTTTGTAGGCCCAGGCTTCCGGATGCCAGGCGTTAAACTCGAGAACTTTGTCGAGTAGCTTAGCGGCACCGACGTAATCTTCGCAGTCGATCTGGTGTTCGGCCATGAGGAGCAGAGACGGCGCGTGCCTGGGATTGATGAGAATAGCCGCATCCAGCGAGTTTATCATGGAAAGCCGGTCGCTCGGATAGAATGCTTTGGCCAGGCCGAAATGGGCATCCGGCTCCGTGCCGAATCGTTCCAGAGCTTTGCGGTATTGCTCCGCGGCGAGTTCGTAATCCTGTTTGTCGAGCGCTAATTGGCCCGCGGCCAGATAAGCGTCGAGGTAGTTCGGGTCGTTTCGAATCGCTCGATCGAAGAACTCGTCCAGGATAAGTTTGGCGTCGTAGTTCAGTCGGAGCAGGGATTTCCCCAGGGCGACGTAGTCCGGCGGGCTGAAGTATCGAATATCACGATTCGTTCCGATCCGGACGATGCGTTGGAGTACTTCGCCGGCACGGTTCTCTTTTCCGCCCTGCAAATACGCCGTGTAGGCCAGTTCCAACAAGGGAATACTTACCGGGTAATTGAATAGAATGACGTCCATGTCATCCGCGGCCTGGTTGTACATGCCGAGAGCCATCAGCGATTGAATTTTGAGGATTCGCCATTGGGCCGAATAGGCGCCGTCATTGATGGCTTTCTGGGCCGATTGGAGGCACTCGGCGTATTGGCCGGTTCGGTATTGGTCCCGGACGTCGTCGATCTCCAGGGCTAAAGCCGTTCGGATTGATGCTGTAGATAAGATGATAAAGGCGATGGTCCGGACAAGTCTTCTTCGGCGCATATTCCCCCTGTAGAAATTACCCTTATTGCATCTACTCGATTTGCTGTACATCCAAGTCTCACATTGCAAACCAAGGTAT